>URWU01000106.1 GCA_900551585.1 uncultured Alphaproteobacteria bacterium
CGTCGGCAGCGTCAGATGTGTATAAGAGACAGATATAAATATTTGTTGGGGTGGTAAATAGACAAAAAAAGAGCCGTCCGAAAGGGCGGCTCTGCACTGATTATTAGGAGAATTAAGCACGCATTTTGTTTTCCATACTCATACTGATAAGTTTGCTGTCGGCTTCGCGCTTTTGAACCGGCTTTGCGGGTTCTTCTTTGGAAGTGCCGCGCAGCTGGCTCATGCGGAAAGCCAGTCTTTCCTGCGGTGTCATTCCTTCCATTGCTTTTGCTTTATCTGCCAAGCGGTCGACACCGGTATTGGCCTGAGCATCTTTAATACCTGTTGTGTCTCGGGCTGTTGCGCGCTGCTCAATTTCCTTAGCAGCTTTATCGCGAACTTGGTGAATAGCCTCAATGGTTGCCTCTTTTTCTTGAGCATATGCTTTTTGTTTTTCTTCGTATTGCAGACTTCTTTCTTTGTCGTTCATGCCGGCAACACGTTCGTTATTATAATGTTTTTGTATTTCCTTAGATTTCTCATATAATTGTGAAAAAGAAACTTTTTCTTTACTGTCATATGTTTTTCCTTCGGGGCGGGCACATTGTTTGAGCCAGTCATAAGTTTCCGGATGGGCTTCCATATCCTTTTTAAAATCAGCAATATAACTTTCCAGCGTTTTCTTTTCATTATTTGGATACCAGAAGTTTTTCGCTTTGTTTTTAAGCTTTCCCCATAAAGATTTTTTTGATCCGTCTAAATCAATCTTTTCCTTACCGGCTTTTTGTTTCTTTCTTTCACTAAAAGACATATCTCTGGGATCTTTATTAATGATATCAGACAGATAAGATTCTGCTTGCGCTTTCAATGTCGGATTTGTTTTTTCCAGCATTTTAAGCATAGACTGAATACCGAAGAAAGAAGATGTTTGGTCATGTAATTCATTCATACGCTCGCCATATTCTTTTTCTTTATTTGCATTATATTGGGCTTGCTTATTTGCAAAATCAGCAGATTCTTTGCCGTATTCAGCAGCTCTTTTTTGTGAGTCTTCAAATTCCAAATCAAATAATGCTTTGTGTTGGAATTTCTCATCAATTTTGATTTCTTCAGTCATAGTCGTTCTCCTGATAGTCTTGTGTAATGTGAATCTATAGTCCTCATACTATCCATAATAACTGTTTTTTTTTTTTTGCAACCTTAAAACGTGAGGGTGATGATTTGTCAAATTACTGTAACAGTTTCATTCAGCACTGTTTTTAAAAAAACAAATAAATTGTAATAATTAGACCCATACATTTTTCTGCTTGACTCTTTAGCTATAAGCCGCTATAAATCAGGCAAATTGATAAATTTTCCAAGTGAAAAGAACAGGAAAAGTTTATACACTCCAAGGAGTGCCGCCAGTCAGCGAGGGTTCGCACACTGGCGTGCAATAGTATGTAGGCACTGCTTTTCACGGAAAATATAAATAAGATACAGATGAAAGGAGCAACGCGGCTTCGGGCTATTCTGCAAAAGCAGTTATTGATGCCTTCGCCGCTCAGCGATGTTTGACGCTTTGACAGATAAGTTATCGGCCGCTTTTTCAAAAATCACCTCTCGCGGTGTTTTGAATGAAAAAGATATTGACGAAGCAATGCGCGAAATCCGCGTGGCTTTGTTGGAAGCTGACGTTTCTCTGCCTGTGGTCAAAGAGTTCATTGCCAAAGTCAAAGTTGAGGCTTTGGGTGAAAAAGTTGTCAAATCCATTCAGCCGGGCCAGATGGTTGTAAAAATCGTTCATGACGAATTGGTCAAACTGCTCGGTTCTGAAGAAGGCTGCGAACTTAATTTTCAGGCTGTGCCGCCGGTCAGTATTTTAATGGTAGGTCTGCAGGGCTCCGGTAAAACCACAACCTCAGCCAAAATAGCCAACAAATTAAAGAATAAGAAAAAAGTTTTATTAGTTTCGTTAGACGTTTATCGTCCTGCCGCTCAGGAACAATTGGCGCAACTGGCCGCTCAAATCGGCGTTGATTCTCTGCCGATTGTCAAAGGCGAAAAGCCGGAAGCAATTACCAAGCGTGCTTTATCCGAGGGCAAAAAAGGCGGTTATGAGGTCATTATTTTAGACTCCGCCGGCCGTTTGCAGATTGACCGCGAGCTGATGGACGAAGTCAAAGAAGTTAAAAAAATCGCCAATCCGACAGAGGTTTTGCTGGTTGCTGATTCCATGATTGGTCAGGAAGCCTGCAATGTTGCCAAAGAGTTCAATGAACAAATCGGCATAACCGGTCTGGTTCTGACCCGTATCGACGGTTCATCCCGCGCCGGCGCCGCTTTGTCAATGAAAATGGTTGCCGATGTTGCAATCAAGTTTCTGGGAACCGGCGAAAAGATTGACGAGTTTGAAGAGTTTCACCCCGAGCGTTTGGCTGGCCGCATTTTAGGTCAGGGTGATGTTGTTTCCCTGGTTGAGAAAGCCATGGAAAAAGTTGATCATCAGGAAGCCGAGAAAATGGCTAAAAAGATGATGAAAGGCAAATTTGACTTGGAAGATATGCTGGGTCAGCTGCGCCAAATTCAAAAATTGGGAAGTATCGGTTCGATTATGGGATTGATTCCGGGGCTCTCCAAGTTCAAAAACCAGATTGAACAGGCCGGCGCAGACGGCCTGGTTAAGAAACAGGAGGCGATTATCCTTTCCATGACCAAAGCGGAAAGGGCTAATCCCGACATCATCAAGGCCTCGCGCAAGAAGAGAATTGCCGCCGGCTCTGGTGTAGAAGTTCATGAGGTTAACAAACTGCTCAAGTCATATGAGCAAATGTCAACCATGATGAAAAAAATGGGCAAGATGGGCGGAATGAGTTCTCTGATGAAATCTCCGCTGGCTTCCCAAATGATGAAAAATGGTCCGATGGGCGGAATGCCCGGCGGATTTGGTGGAAAATTTCCGTTCTAGCCGGAACGGATACTGCTGTTATTCCGAGCTATGGCAAAGAATAAGAGCGAATTTAATTAATTTAGAAAGGATAAAAAAATGGCAGTACGTATCAGACTATCACGCGGTGGTTCTAAAAAGCGCCCTTTCTATCGTATCGTAGTTGCTGACGCAAGAGCTCCTCGTGACGGTAGATTCATTGAACGCATCGGTTCTTATAACCCGATGTTGCCTCAAGACCACGCTGACAGATTGGTTATTGATGAAGCAAAAGTAAAAGAGTGGATTGCTAAAGGTGCTACTCCGACCGAGCGTTTGGCTAAAATGTTCTCAAACCTGGGTTTGGTTGCAAAGCCGGTTATCGCTGCTCAACCGAAAAAATCTGCTCCTAAAGCTAAGGCTCTGGAAAGAATGAAAGAAAAAGAAGAGAAAGCTGCCGCTGCTGCCGCTGAAGCTTCTGCTGAGTAATTGGTTACTGTTTAGTTATTTTAAGACGGAGCTTTAGATGAGCCAGAATGATGAAAGAGTTTGCTTAGGCGCGATAGTCGGCGTTCACGGCATTAAAGGCGAAGTAAAAGTAAAAAGCTTTACCGAAATTGCCGAGGATATCGACCGGTACGGTATCGTTGAAGACGAGCCGGGCACCCGCAAATTTGACATCAAGGTTGTCGGCCATTCTAAAGACTTGTTACGGGTTAAGATAAAAGGTTTGGATAATCCCGAAGACGCTTTGGCTCTTAAAGGCACAGGCCTTTATGTGAACAAAGATGTCCTTCCCGAGCTGGAAGAAGAAGAGTTCTACCATACTGATTTGATTGGTTTGGAAGCACGTGACAAAGCCGGAAATTTCATCGGCGAAGTCATCGGGATTTATAATTTCGGCGCCGGCGATATGCTGGAGATTAAAACCAGCGGCACCGGAAAATCTGAAATGATACCTTTTACTTTAGCTTATGTGCCGACCGTAAATATTAAAGACGGTTATATTATTGTTGCTTCACTTTTGGAGTATGCCGAAGAGGAAGAAGACCTCGGAGACGAGAGTAATGAAGGTTAAGGTTTTAACCATATTTCCCGAGATTTTTCCGGGATTTTTGGGACATTCTTTAACTGGCAAAGCCTTAAATGAGGGCATTTGGTCTCTTGAGGCGGTTAATATCCGGGATTATGCTTTTGACAAGCACGGTTCTGTTGATGATACCCCCTGCGGCGGCGGTGCCGGAATGGTTATGCGTCCCGATGTTTTGGGAGCGGCTGTCAAGGCCAACTACCAAGGCGGCAGACTGATTTATATGAGCCCGCGCGGCACACCTCTGAGTCAGGAAAAAGTGAAGGAATTAAGTGGTGAAGAAAATCTCACCATTATCTGCGGAAGATTTGAAGGCATTGATCAAAGAGTGATTGACGCATTCAATATCGAAGAAATCAGTATCGGCGACTATGTGTTGACCGGTGGTGAACAAGCGGCGCAGATAATGTTGGACGCGGTTGTCCGTTTGCTGCCCGGCGTGCTGGGAAATGCAGATTCAACTGCCGACGAGAGTTTTGAGGGTTTTCTTTTGGAACATCCGCAATATACCCGCCCGGTTGATTGGGAGGGGAGGCAGGTTCCTGAGGTGCTGATGAGTGGTCACCACAAAAAAATTGCCGACTGGCAAAAAGAACAGGCGATTGAAATAACGAAACAGCGTCGACCGGATTTGTTAAAGAAATATCTTGATTCTAAAAGAGTTTAGATATATAAAGTAAAGAAATTTGTAAAAGGGTAAAACTAATGAACATTATTGAAAATTTTGAAAAAGAGCAAATCGAAAAGCTCACAGAGGGTAAAAACGTTCCTAGTTTTAAACCTGGCGATACCTTGAAAGTTCACACCAAAGTTAAAGAAGGTGACAGAGAGCGTATTCAGGTTTATGAAGGCGTTTGCATTGCTCGCAAAAATGACGGCTTAAACTCTTCTTTCACTGTTAGAAAAATTTCTTTCGGTGAAGGTGTAGAGCGTGTATTCCCGTTGTATTCTCCGAACGTAGCTAAAATCGAAGTTTCTCGTATCGGTAAAGTCCGCCGTGCGAAATTATACTTCCTGCGCGCTCTGCGCGGCCGTTCAGCTCGTATTGCTGACGACTTGACTGCAGCCGCTAAAGCTCGTGAAGAAGCTAAAAACGCTAACTAATTTTTAGTTACAGACAATCAAAAGCCCCATATTCCAGATATGGGGCTTTTTTTATAAGTTGCGGTTAAACTTCTGAAGACGCCGGCAGATTGGTCATTATCTCACCGGATTTGGTGATTTCCTTTTCCAAAGCTTCGCATTGCTTGGCTTTTTCAATAATCACTTCGGCTTGCTCCAATTTCTTTTCAACAATTGCCTGCTGTGCATTCATTTTTCTCTCTTCGTCGCTTAACGTATTGACTAGCTGCAACTTCACTCTTTTCTTATAATAATCCAGAAGTGTTGCTGTTTCCGGCCATTGAAAGTCATCACGTCCCAATTCAATATTGTCGATTTTTCTTATCGGAATTTTTGTTTCTTGGGAAACGCGGTTAAGCGGGCGGCAATAATCCTGACGGATTTTGAACAATTGACGGCCGAGCATTTTGCGCAAATCCCAGAATGGTTTTCCGGTTAGGCGGTCATAATGAAAGTTCTCTTCTTCAGTATTAATTTTCGGGTTTTCTAAAGTTTTATTTTTATCCATAATTTTAGCTCCTGTTTTGGTTTTGTCATGTTGAGCGAAGTCGAAACATCTCAGCCAATTAAATAAGGCTGAGACCCTTCGACAGGCTCAGGGTGACAAAGTGTTAAAACAAAACCGCCTGAGGAAAATCCCAAGGCGGTGGAGCTTCAAACTGTGCAAGACAGTCATGGTTATTCGTTACGCAAGCGCACTTATATCCCAATACTCC
>URWU01000107.1 GCA_900551585.1 uncultured Alphaproteobacteria bacterium
GACTAAATAGCTTATACAAATACAAATAAACGCTGTTTTTAGTTCTTAAATAGAACTTCAGTTGTAAAAAAACAAAAATTTTTTGCGATTCGGAGTAAATCTCATCATATAAAAATTTATTATATGAGGATAATAAGATTTCAGCTTGAAAGTACCGCAGTGTACATAAAAGTACATAAGGACACTTTCATACCGTAAAATCTGTATGAGCAGGCCATAGGATAAATTTTTACTCACGATGATAGGGATGATGAGCAATAATCGTCTGTACCCGATAAATTTGTTCGGCAAGAACGGCACGCATCAGCATATGCGGCAGGGTTAATTTTCCAAAGGAGAGAAGCAAATCGGCTTTATCGCGGGTTGATTGAAGATGTCCGTCGGCGCCGCCGATTAAAAAACAAATTTCCGACGTGCCGTTGAGCTGCCAGGCTTCGATTTTTTTGGCTAAATCCAGACTTTTCATATTTTCGCCGCGCTCATCAAGGACAATCACTTTCGCACCTTGCGGAATGGACGACTGCAAAAATTTAGCCTCGTCATTTTGTTCCGAATTGTCTTTTTCTTTGATGATAATCTCCCAGCCGGACCGTTTGACATATTCGGCAATCAGCTGCGCTTCAGGAGAATTTTTTTTACATTTACCGATGGCAATAATCAACGCTTTCATATCTGCACCTCTACCTTTAATTAATTATATTTCGCGCCTGTTGTCAACCGGACTTGACAATTTTGACAATTGGCATAAATTTATGTCATTCAATTTACAATTCTGGATATATCATACCTATTATAAACCTCAAATTTTATAAAAAAATGGATTTAATTAAAGAGAAAATTACTTCATGGTGCCGCGGTAATCTGCAAACGATTGACCTCCACAAAACCATGACCTGTGTTCCTTTGAGCTTGTCAACCGTCGACACCCGTATCGAAACTCCTGAACAAGCCGCAAAAGCTTTCGGCCAGATCAGCGGACAACAAGTTGATAAAGAACAAGTTCTGCGTGCTATTCCGATTTGCAAAGGTCATCCCGGCCCCGATTGGAAACTCGGTACTGTCTTTGTGCTTCCTTTTGAAGATGACGGCTGGCTGTTTGTTTTTGAAAAAGATTCTGCCGTTGGTTTTCTGGATAAAAATATGTTTGATATCCAAAAAGAAAATTTCAAATGGGAAAAAAGCAGAAAAGCCGGACGGAAAATATCATTCCGGCTTGTTGCCACGGTTATAGCCATCATTATCTTTTCGATAATCATCGCTTTGGTTAATTAAACTTATTAAATCAGAAAACAAAAAGCCTCGAAGAAACAACCTTCAAGGCTTTTTTGTTTATGTAAATATCCTATTTTTCCATCGGACGGATTGTTCCGATTGTGCCCCACATCTTTTCAAGATTATAAAAATCTCTGACTTCCGGTTTGAAAATATGGACAATCACGTCAAATGCATCAATCAAAATCCAGTCGGCTTTTTCTTCGCCTTCCGACATACTGAAATGACCGGCTGCCTTTAGTTTTTCCTGCACCTTTTCAGCTAATGATGCGACATGGCGCTGCGAAGTACCGCTGGCAATAACCATCTGATTGGCAATCGAAGATTTGCCCTGCAAATCAATAACAACCATATCCTCGGCCTTACCGTCATCTAAAGTATCAACGATAATTTTCAAAATTTTCTCGGCTTCGTCTGCTGCCGGCTCTGCTGTTGTTTTCTTAATCAAATTCCAACTCCTAACTTCTTAAAACTTAAATCGGCGACCAGGTTTTGGTTTCCGGTTCGTCTGTTTGCGTTGCCTCTTCTTCGGCTCTGACTTTTTTAAGCCGGTCACGGGTAATATACTTATTTAAATCTAACAGGCAATCAAAAAGTCCCTGTTTTGCGATGGCCGAAATAGCATAAACCTTTTTACCGCTGGCTTTTTCCAAAGCCGTAATTTTCTTCTTAATCTCTTTATCAGTCAAAGCATCGCATTTGTTCATTGCAATCACTTCCGGCTTGGTAACCAGCTTGGCATCATAAAGTTCCAGCTCACGGCGGATTACTTTATAATCCTCGACCACATTTTCGGAAGTGCCGTCAAGCAAGTGCAAAAAGGCAGCGCAGCGCTCAACATGCTTTAAGAAACGGTCGCCGAGGCCTGTCCCTTCATGCGCCCCTTCAATGATTCCCGGAATATCGGCAATGACCATTTCATAACCGTCAACCCAAGCGACACCCAGATTCGGATGCAGGGTCGTAAAAGGATAATCGGCAATTTTCGGGCGAGCCGAAGTCACAACCGACAAAAAAGTCGATTTTCCGGCATTAGGCAAACCCAGCAGACCGACATCGGCAATCACTTTTAAGCGCAGCCACAGCCATTTTTCCTCACCCGGCCAACCGGGCTCGGCATAACGCGGCGCCTGATTCGTCGATGATTTAAACTGCGCGTTGCCGCGGCCGCCGTCACCGCCTTTGGCAATCATAAACATCTGGCCGGGCGTGACCATGTCAACAATGACCGTCTCGCCGTCTTCTGCCAAAATCTCGGTTCCGACCGGAACTTTGATGATAATATCATCGCCTTTCGGGCCGGTTTTGTCCGAACCGCTGCCGTTATAACCTTTATGGGCCTTAAAATGCTGCTGATAGCGAAAATCAATTAACGTATTGAGGTTTTCAACGGCCTCAAAATAAATGCTGCCGCCTTTACCGCCGTCACCACCGTTCGGACCGCCGAATTCAATATATTTCTCACGGCGAAACGACACGCAGCCGGCACCGCCGTCGCCTGATTTTACAAATATTTTAGCCTGATCCAAAAACTTCATGATTTTATACTTTTATAAAACTGATTACACTATCATATAATAAACGAAAGGGGGATTAAACACCCCCTCCGCCAAAACTTTAATGTTTCTAAAAATTACTCGGTAACAACTGAAACAACAGTCTTGTCGCCGGCTTTTTTAGAAAATTCAACTTTACCTTCGGCAACTGCGAAGATAGTGTGATCTTTACCCATAGCAACATTATTACCCGGGTGGTAAACAGTACCACGTTGACGAATAATGATATTTCCGGGGATAACAGCTTCACCGCCGAATTTCTTAACGCCTAAACGACGACCTTCGGAGTCACGTCCGTTGTTAGAACTACCGCCTGACTTTTTATGTGCCATAACTAAATTCTCCCTTAATCTCTACTATTTGCCACAAACATCAGTAATTTTTACTAATGTAATGTTTTGTCTGTGACCATTCTTACGACGATAGTTTTGTCTTCTTTTCTTTTTGAAAACGATAACTTTAGCGTCTTTGGCTTGTTTCAAAATGGTAGCTTTAACAGAAGCACCGGCAACCAGAGGAGTACCAATGGTTTCATTGCAAGCTAAAACTTCGTTAAAGATTACTTCGCTACCTTCTTCGCCGGCGATTTTTTCAATTTTTACAACATCACCAGATGTTACTTTATATTGTTTTCCGCCTGTTTTAATTACTGCGTACATTTTTATTCACCTAATTTCATTATTTTAAACATAAAACGTTGTTTGCAATATACATAAGTTTTTTAAGCTGTCAATAAGAATCTATAGAAAAAATTAACAATTTGCTCACTTTTTGAGGGAGCTTACTGTTTTTTATGCAGGATACGGTATAACTCGGGCTTCATGAACCGCCCCTGCCAAATTCCGCGTTTTTTCTTCTTGGCTTCTTTTTCAGCCTGATCATAATCATTCGTGTAGCGTTTATACGCCACTGCCCAGCCGATTTCAACCATTTTTTTGTTAATATTGATACCGTTGCTCTCACAAACCGCCACTTCGCGTTTATATTTGTCCCGCACCAGCGTTTTGCATTGCAAATCAGGGCCGGCCAGTTGTCTCAAAGCTTTTAAAGCCTCCTGTCCGCACTCATATTCCTGACCGTTCCCATCATAACAAAGCTGATGATACTCGGGCGCATCTATTCCCGAAAGACGGATTTCACGCTTATCAATAAAAATACTGTCACCGTCAACCACCTTGATTTTGGCCTGTGCCACGGAAGCAATCAACAGCAGCATGAACGGTAAATATTTGAATTGTCGCATTTTCATGATTATTGTCTTTACAAAATTTATTATCCGGACTATTTTTCGTCCCGGCATTAATTATAAAGAGTATCAAATATGGTCAAAATTGCAACTTTGTTAGACGGTTATCAGAACTTTTATCAAAAATATTTTATCGAAAACCCCGAAGTTTATGAGAAACTCGTCAAAGACGGCCAGTCTCCGAAAACGCTGGTCATTGCCTGCAGCGATTCCCGCGTTGACCCGTCAATTTTACTGGATACCAAACCGGGAGACATTTTTGTCATCCGCAACGTTGCCAATCTGGTGCCCCCTTTTGAAAGCGATTTCGGCGGTTGTCACGGAACCTCGGCGGCGATTGAATATGCCGTTAACCACCTCAAAGTTGAGAACATCATCATCTTAGGGCACAGCGACTGCGGCGGCATCAAAGCCTTAATCAGCGATCATCACAATGACCACACTTTTATTGACAACTGGCTGACCGTTGCCCATAACGCCAAACAGGCAGCCCTGAAAACCGCACATAACGAGAGCCACAGCTGCGAACTCTGCGAAAAAGAATCTATCCGCATTTCCGTCAACAACCTGGCTACTTTTCCTTTCGTTAAAGAGAAAATCGACCGCGGCGAACTGACCATTCACGGCTGGTACTTCAACCTGAAGACCGGATCAATTGAAATTGTGACAATAAATAACTAAAAAATATGTTTAATAACCGCAAAAAACTCTTTGTTGTTTGCCAATCTTTGGCATAAGATAGCGATATATTTTAAATAAAGGGGCCGATTGCCGTGTTAAATAAAACCACAAAAACCAGTTTATTTTTAGCCATGATTTTGGCATTATGCAGCTGTGAACTGCGCTACAAAAGCCTGTCGCAAATTATGGGCAGTGATGCCGGACCTTCTAAAACCGTTGAGAACACACCGCTGCGCGAAGCGACATCGGTTGTTGTCTGCCGAGCCAAACAATGCGCTCCGGCCAAGTTGTCAATGTCCAATGAATATATTTATAACAGCCTGCTCCATTTGTTTGAAAACAACAATCACAAAAAAGCTTTAATCTGTCAGGCCAACCCGTCTTCCAAAACCTGTTTGGAAAATTATATCACTCTGCCGATTACCGTTGGCATCACACCTGCTTATATGTATGTTGATTCTGCCAAAATTACCGATGTCATCATCAACAAAGGCAGCAATACGCTCAATCTGATTTTGAATTATAACGTGACTTATAACGGCCAGACACCGGATTGCACACCGGCTCAGTCAATTTTATATGTCCGCAATGTCAACCATATTTTGCTGGAAGATCCGGGTTATACCTGCAAAATGACCTCGATTGGCGCCACCAATGTCAAAACTGTTTTCATCATTGATTACATTGATTTGGATTATGGCTTCATCGGCGGTTATTACTCCATCGGCCTGTCCGGCCCGGCTTACGGCGGCGGCACCGGCTATATGCTGCTGCGCCTGCCTAAAGATGCTTATCCGCTGGCTCCGAATTTGATGGCACCGCGCAAAAAAGCACAAGCAGCCAATAGCAATAATTATGAAGGATTAGAAATGCAAATGGAAGTCCAAAGCGACACAGCTCAGGGACTGGAAGAAGAAACCGTCAAAGTCTTCCCGATTAGCAAAAAATAATATTTAGAAATATCTATAAAAAAACACTCCGCTTCCCAACTGTCTCT
>URWU01000108.1 GCA_900551585.1 uncultured Alphaproteobacteria bacterium
TCGTCGGCAGCGTCAGATGTGTATAAGAGACAGTGTATAATAATGGAAAGAATTGTAATATTTGTACAATCACTATATCATGATTATCAAAGCAGAACAATAGACAAAAATGTGAACCTTTTGTGACAGACATAAAAAAACCTCGGAACATGATGTTCCGAGGGATTTAAAAGTTGTTTCAATCTGGCTTATTCTTTGAGATTGATCATTTCTCTGATTATTCTTTCACGGTAGCGCCTTCTCAACATTGCCATCACGATGCCAAAAACGGAAACAACCGCAAAAAGGGCAACATAGCGCAGCCATTCGGGAAGCAGAAAAGCTTCTGTTAAAATGTTTGACAAAAAGCTGAGAAATAATCCTAAAGGCAAAGCTGCCAGCAGAACGTCCGCGCCGCTGATACAATAACGATACAACAAAATTGTTGCAGGTATCAATCCGACCGCCGAACAGACATAAACCGGCCAATGACTATCAACTTTTTGAAACAGAAAACTAAAAACAATCACGGCTGCAATAAAAACAATATTTACCGCGATGAGCCAAAAATTCAATTTTTTCAACATAATGATTAAATTAAAAGTTTATAAATACGAGATATATGGTTGTGGAATATATCATAATTTCCCTATGCTGGCAAGAGACAAAAAATAAATTTATTTTATGCGTTGCCACTCATCCGGCATTGCAAAAAAACATTCTTGTAATCCGTTAGTTTCTCTTGACATTGCAGCCAAAATACACCAAGTTATAGGCAGTGCATTTTATAATTTATTAGGAGAAAAAAATGAGTGCTATTATTGATATCCATGCCAGAGAAATCATTGACTCTCGCGGTAATCCGACTGTTGAAGCCGACGTTGTTCTGCAAAGCGGCGCTTTTGGCCGTGCAGCTGTTCCCAGCGGCGCTTCTACCGGTGTTCACGAAGCTGTTGAGCTCCGCGACGGCGACAAAAAACGTTTTGGCGGCAAAGGTGTTCTCAAAGCCGTTGAAAACGTCAATGACAAAATTTATGACGCTCTGGCCGGTTTGGATGCTGATGACCAAATCGCAATTGACCAAACCATGATTGATTTGGATGGCACCGAAAATAAAGGCAAACTGGGTGCAAACGCTATTCTCGCCGTTTCTCTGGCTGTTGCCAAAGCTCAGGCTGAAGAAGCAGGTCTGCCGCTGTATCGTTACCTCGGCGGTACCATGGCCCGCACTTTGCCGGTTCCGATGATGAACATCGTTAACGGCGGTCAGCACGCTGACAACCCGATTGATATTCAAGAATTCATGATTATGCCGGTTTCTGCTTCTTCTGTTCGCGAAGCTATCCGCATGGGTTCTGAAATTTTCCACACTTTGCAGAAAAACCTCAAAGCTGCCGGCCACAACACCAACGTTGGTGACGAAGGCGGTTTTGCTCCGAATCTGAAATCTGCCGAAGAAGCTTTGACTTTCATTGTTAAATCTATTTCCGATGCCGGTTACAAACCGGGTGAAGACGTTGTTCTGGCTATGGACGCTGCTTCTTCCGAATTCTATGAGAACGGCAAATATGAAATGAAGGGTGAAGGCAAATCTTACACCAATGCTCAGATGGTTGAATTCTATAAAGGCTTGTGCGATAAATTCCCGATTTTCTCTATCGAAGACGGTATGGCCGAAGATGACTGGGAAGGCTGGAAAATGCTGACCGACGCTCTCGGCGACAGAATCCAACTGGTTGGTGACGATTTGTTCGTTACTAACCCGAAACGTCTGGCTATGGGTATTGAAAAAGGCATTGCCAACTCTATTCTGGTTAAAGTTAACCAAATCGGTACTTTGACTGAAACCATGCAGGCTGTTGATATGGCTCAGCGCAACAAATATACCGCTGTTCTGTCTCACCGCTCCGGCGAAACCGAAGATTCTACCATTGCCGATATCGCTGTTGCTACCAACTGCGGCCAGATTAAAACCGGTTCTATGTCTCGTACAGACCGTATGGCAAAATACAACCAGCTCATTCGTATTGAAGAAGAATTGGGCGATATGGCTGTTTATGCCGGTAAAAGCATTTTGAAATGCAACAAAGGCGGATGCTGCTCTTGCAAAAAAGCCAGCTAAGCAACAAATGCTTTGCATTTAATTGCAAATTGAGGGGAACGGACAACCGTTCCCCTTTTTAATTATATTGAGTCTCTTATCAGCTGCAAAAATTTAATTATATCTGTACTCTTCAAAGAGTAAAATATTGTTTGCGCGTCTCTTCTGGTGTTGACGACACCAGCATTTCTCAAAATTGCCAAATGCTGCGACAAGGCTGACTGGCTCAACTTTACATCTTTCAAAATTTCACTGACGCTGGCTTCTTTTTCCAAAAGTTTAAAAAGAATGATTAAGCGTTTTTCATTGCTGAGGATTTTAAACATTGCGGCAGCCGATTGAATATTTAATTTTCCCATTTTACGACCTATCCGGTTCAAAGCTAAAATTTAGAAAATCAAATAATTGTGTTCTATTTTTAGGGGGTAGTGACATATTTTAGCTCCAATAAAAACGACCACCCTAAAAAAGGTGGCCGGGATGTCGCTAAATCACCATCGCAAGAATGAGACCTCGACCTTCAGCATAATATCGAAGTTGCCCCCGACATTACACTTATTGTATAGTCGGAAGCATCCCGACCGCGAAGTGTCGAGATATTTGCTCAAAGCTAACGGAAAATATCAATTCCGTTGCGATGCCATTTTCTTCGATAGCGGGTTAGCGCTCCCAACTATCAAACTCCGATAGATTATAGCATATTTTGTTTTATTTCAAGCTGGAAATGGGAAATGAAAATTATATTTTATTATAGGAAACAAAGGCGGCAATCATTACTCATGCCGACAAAGTGTTGTTGACAAAATATTTGTGAATGCTATTTTGCAATTTGAGAATTTAAGAATAGTATTAATCATTAATTTTACAATTATGAACAGACAAATGGGAAGAGCGGAAGCTCAAGTTGTGACAATGGCAAATGTGTATGGCTATATGTGCCTTGGTTTGATTATTTCGGGGATTATGGCCTGGATATTTGCTTATGTACCGGAGTTTAACAATTTTTTGTATACGGCAGCAAGCGACGGGATGCAGACTTTAAGCATTGCCGGCTGGATTGTTCTTGTGGCGCCGTTAATCATGGTTTTGGTTGCCGGTTTTGTTATCAAAGACATGGACTCAGGTGCTCTGCTGATATTTTTTATTATTTTCAGTCTTCTGATGGGTGCTTCTCTCAGTTCAATCTTTTTGGTTTATACCGAGGCCAGCATTCTTCAATGTTTTCTCATTACCGGCGGAACGTTCGGAGTGATGTCTCTTTACGGCTATTCGACTAAAAAAGATTTATCTTCCTGGGGAAATTTGTTAATTATGGCGTTAATCGGCATTATTATTGCGATGTTCGTCAATATTTTCCTCAAAAGCGCCATGATGGATTTTATCGTTTCCATTATTGCCGTGATTGTCTTTGTCGGACTGACGGCTTATGACACGCAGAAAATCAAAGAAGAGCTGGGATACAGCTGCGACCGCGAAACCTGCAAGAAAATTGCAATCTGGGGAGCTTTAAGTCTCTATCTTGACTTTATCAATCTGCTTTTGCAAATCTTAAAACTGTTGGGTAAAAAGAAGTAATCTATTTTACTGCCCATTGAAAGGCTGCCAAATTATTTTGGCGGCCTTTAATTTTTAGACAAAAGACTTGCGCGGCCTAAAAAATTTTGTTATAAACGAGCTCTGAAAAATAATAATTAAATTTCTACGTTTATGAATATCATTAAAAAAGAAAAAATGCGAATTTTCTCGCTTATTTTAGTTGAATGCGGCGTTTTGCTGTTTATGAGTTTTGGTATTGCCGCCCTGATATTTTCGGCTTTCGGGAACATTTTCGGTAAGCATTTTCAGGCGCTTATTCCCCTGCTCTGTTGCGTGCCGATTTTTTCTCTGGTTGCCTGTCACGAAAAACTGCCATTGATTAAAAAGATTGCAAGTGTCCCTTTCACCATTGTTTGGGCTTTTGCGGTCAGCATTTTGATTTATGCGCTTGGGGTTACGGTCAGTCCCGGCAAATTTCTGTTTCTGACAGCTGTTGCCTTGTTTGCTTTTCTGATAACAGCCTGTCTGGGTTATTTATTTGCAAAACAAATAAAGAATTGGCATCCGGGTAAGATTATTCCGGTGATTTTGATTATCGGCTTGACTGCGGAAATGGTTACCATATTTTGCAATATACATTTTAGCAACGTTGTTCTCAGCGTGACTTTGATGTTGCTGACCGCGTGTTTTAATCTCAAAGATTTTGCAGATATGTCCGGCGAGCTTGATAAAATTTTGGAAGGTAAATTTCCGAGCAAAGGCCATCTTATTTTAGCGACAAAATTGTATCTCAATTTTATCGGTTTTATATTTTTGCCAGACGCAACACGCTTTGTTTTGCGTGCCGTTTACGGAATAATTTCAGAAAAAACGTTAAAAACTCAAAACTAAATTTATGGAAGAAAACTTCGCTCTGACAAAAAGAGACAAGGGCAGAGCTTTTTTTGCCCTTTGCGGAACGGTTTGGGCCTTCGTGGCACTCAGTATTTTTATTGCGCTGATAATTGCTTATGCCGAACCGTTTCACAGTTGGTTTTATATGCCTGAAAGCACGCCTGAAAAAATTTCGGGAACAATTTTGGCCTATGGGATGATTTTTACTCCTTTTATTGTTGCTTATGCTTATTTTCGGCACAAAGACAGAATGGGGAATAATGCCAAAATGAACATTGCCGCTTTGTTGTCAATCAGCATGGGCTGTAAAATTCATTTTTACTTTTATCTCATGGGCTGGCAACAAACGCTGATGCTAATCGGTTTTTGTTTTGCGGTTTTCAATCTGGCTGTTTTTCTGGCTCCGCTTGTCAAAAAAAATTTTAGCAGATACAAAAAAGACTGGTTATTTGTTACCGTTATTTTTGCATTCGTCATGGCTGTCTGCCAGCTTTTGAATTTTAAGGCATTAGATTCAACCTTTTTATACAGCGTATCCTTTTTGGGGGCTGTTTTGGTTTTTCTTGATGTTCAGGACTGGTGGTTCAAACTGGATGAGATTCCCAATCAATGGAACTTTGACAGGCTTTACTTTCATACCCTGCTCAATGTGATTGCCGGATTCTGGATGATTCATCTATGCTATGACCTGAATAAAGTCTTGGTAAAACTGCTGTTTTCTATCTTCAAATATCAAAGATCGGAAAATTAATTAAAAGAGTTTCGAGCATTAACCTGTTCGAGACTCTTTTTGTTTTAAATTTTGACAAAATTAAGATATACTATAGTCCTGATAAAAAGGATTGCAAACTATGGTAGTGATAAACAGACTGAAAAACGGCGCCGGCAAAGACAGCGATTTTGGCTTATATCTTCCCAAAGGCGTTGAAATTTTAGCTAAAAGCCCTGAATTTATGCTCAGCGATGATGAAATTCCCGAGAAAATCAGACAGGGAAATTTGAAACTGTTATATCGTCCGAATATTTGCACCATCAAAAGAGACACTCCCAGTGGCAAAATTGTTTTGACGGATATTGCAACACATCAGATAAGCCTTCCTCATGATTTGGCCAGTTATATGCCTGAAAAAGCCTGCCCGGAAATTGTTTTTCACGGCTATATGTTGTGCAAGGATAAAAATCTTGGCCAATTGACAACAGAAGAACAGGCGGAA
>URWU01000109.1 GCA_900551585.1 uncultured Alphaproteobacteria bacterium
GTAAGGGGGCAGCTCGTGCATGTCGTCGTGAGGGACGCATTCCGGCCGTTATTTATGGTGGCAACAAAGACGCTATCATGATTAGTCTCAACCCTGTTGAACTGGAAAAAGCTTTGGATATGGTCGGTTTCTATGATGCCGACATCGAAATCGTTCTTGACGGTAAAAAACACAGCGTCATTTGTCAGGATGTTCAATTCCATCCTGTTTCTGATGCGCCGATTCACGTCGACTTCCTCCGTAAATAGTTTTATAGAGTATCTATAGCGAAAAATTCGAAAGCGAAAAAATTCATGTACGTCTTTGTACACTAAAATTTTTTCGCTTCTTTTTTTCACTATATCTATCACTCTAAAACTATTTACTTTTCATTATTCTAAGAAAGATTAGGTACAATGTTTTTGATTGTCGGTTTAGGAAATCCCGGAGCAGAATATGATAAAACCAGGCATAATGTCGGTTTTATGACTGCTGACGAAATTCATTCCTTTTATCATTTTGCACCGTTCAAAGCCAAGTTTGACGGCTTGATTGCCGAAGGGCAGATTGACGGTGAAAAGGTATATCTTTTAAAACCGCAAACCTATATGAATCTTTCCGGCAACTCGGTTGTCAAAGCTGCCAATTTTTATAAAATCCTGCCGCAGAATGTTATTGTTATCCATGATGATATGGATTTGCCGGTCGGTAAAATCAAAGCCAAAATCGGCGGCGGAGCCGGCGGGCATAACGGCTTGAAATCAATCGATTCAGCTATTACCCCTAATTATAACCGTATTCGTCTCGGTGTCGGCCACCCGCAGGGTGCCGGCGAAGCTGTCGTCAATCATGTTCTGTCACGCTTTTCCAAGGCAGACTTTGCCTCGATTGAGACGAATATTCAGATTATCTGTGAAGCGCTGCCGGTCTTGTTGCAAAACGGTTTGGCACAATTCACCAATAAACTCGGAATGGCCGTTAAAAAGTAATAATTTTACTTTTGTCCACACCGCTTCAGTTAATATTGTCTAAACATAAATTTGCTTCTACACTCTCGGTGGAGGCAACATGAAACTATTAAAAAAACTTTTCAAAAAGAAACCTCATTGCAAGTTGTTGGGTGAGCATATTGAAATTGGTGACTCGCGTTTGGACAAACAAACCGTGGTCGGTGATTATACTTATGTTGGTAATAATTGCTATGTTACGAAAGCGCAAATCGGGCGCTATGTGTCGATTGCAAATTTTGTGACAATTGGTGCGGGTGAACATGATTTAGATGATATCTCTACTTCTGCCTGGTTTTATGATGATCCCCTTGCCGTCTTGCGCCGCGGAGAATGTGTTATCGGTAATGATGTCTGGATTGGTGTTGACAGCATTATTCGTCGTGGTGTTAAAATCGGTAACGGTGCCGTTGTCGGGGCCAATTCTTTTGTGAATCATGATGTTCCTGATTTTGCCATTGTTGCCGGGAATCCGGCGCGGCTTATTCGCTATCGTTTTGACGAGGAAATGCAAGCTGAAATTTCGGCTTCGAAATGGTGGGAAAAAGATTTACCCGAAGCAAAAGAAATCATAAAAAAACTTAAAAGCAAAATAAAGGCTTAAAAATCGGGCTTTTGTCCACATAATGTGTTATTATATGTATACTTTATGGTAAAAATCTCTACTATTGAATGCGGAGGTGGCCATGAAGAAACTAGATATTGCATTGTCGGTCAAAACTTTTATTCGTCCCGATTGTCTGAAACGTTTTTTAGACTCGATTGTTCGTTATCAAAATAAATGGCAGGTGAAATTTGCCGATGTGATTGTTGTTGATGACGGTGATGAAGAAAGCCAAGTTGTTAATAGTGATTTGGTAAAAAATTATCCTGATTTGCATGTATCATATTATAAATATGAGTTTAATTCGCTCGGGTTGTGCAAGGGCCGCAATGAAGGATTAGCCAAGTGCAAGGCTCCTTTCTTTATCTATTGTGATGATGATTTTATGCTGGATTTGGATTGTGATATTGAAGCAGCCAAACAGATGCTTGAAGATAAAAATCTGGATATTCTCGGCGGCTATTATCGCAATGTCAGTTCTGAAGACAGTGTCAAATATCAGTCGGACAACTGGCTCGGATTCATTAACGGCGGGGATAAGGAAGATTTTTGTACCATTTATTCTTCAGTCTTTCCGGAATTTGTCCTTTGCGATATTGTTGAGAACTTTTTTATCGGCAAAACAGAAATTGTTAGAAAAATTGGTTATCCTGAAAATGTGCCGACGAATGAGCATAATATTGTTTTTCTGTTATTCAAACAGGCGGGGATTAAAATCGGCTCAACCAACAAGTTGTTTGTTCGTCATTATCATCCGAAAAAGAAGAAAAAGAACTACAACAAATTTCGCAACCGGGTTGTTGTTAATCCGATTAATAAAAAAGTTTACGGCGTTTTGGTACAGCAAAATAAGATTTTTAAATTTGATGATTATCTTGATGTAGCCAAATATAAATTTGTTGAAGATAAAAAGTTTATCAAGCATATCGACCTCGGACTGATTAAGATTTCTATTCGTTATAAATGGTTGCTGCGTCTTCCCAAAGAAATTAAAAAAGGCTGTAGAAAGCTGTATAATTTGATTATGAAGCCTTGGCACAAAATTAAGCTTGAGGAATATCGACGCGCATATCCGCAGGTGATGACGACAGCCCAGACTCTTGATAAATTGCTTAAAGAAAAAATTTCAATTGCCCGTTTAGGTGACGGAGAGTTCAAACTGGTAGCCGGTGACGGGTTAGGTGAACGCGGCAAGAAGAATGAGTATCAGGTTTTTGATGCCGGTTTACAGAAACGTTTACAAGAAATTTTGAAAAATCCGCAGCCGAATGTTTTGGTTTCAATTGCGCCTTTTTCGGATAAATATGATGATACGCCTAATTTCAAGAATGGTTTTTCTTATATGGAAAGATTTTGGATAGATTATTGGAATCGGGTCAAGGACTATCTTAATTTTTCTCATAAATACGGAAGTACAACAGTAACGCGCTCTACAGTATTCTATGAAAATAAGCTTGAAAAGATTAAGAAAATCTGGGATGGCCGCAAGGTGTTATTTGTTGTAGGGCAAAATTCTCATTTTATAGATGAACCGCGTTTGTTTGATAACATTGCCGAAAAAGAATTTCTGTATGTTAAAGGCAAGAGCTCATTTGATGACTATGAAAAGATTTTTGACCAGGTTAAAAAGTACAAAACGGACTGGCTGATTTTTATCTCTTTGGGGCCGACGGCAACTCTCTTGGCCTGTGATTTGGCAAAATTGGGTTACCAGGCTTTGGATATGGGGCATCTTCCGAATTGTTATTTGCAATATCTTGGGGAAAAAGAGTCACCCGAAAAGGAAAATTATAAGTAAATTTGTAATTTGTCTAAATAGCTTGCTAATATATATTTACTTTGTGTGTTTTTGTTATATTGTATCCGATAGTAGTAACTATGGGTCTATCAATAATGAAAATTGCAGTTTTATATATCGCATTAGGACGATATACCGTATTTTGGGATGATTTTTACCAAAGCAGCGAGAAGCATTTTGTTCGGGAAGCGGAAAAAGAATATTTTGTTTTTACAGATGCAGAGCATTTGAACTTTGATGAAAAAGAAAACGTCCATTTGATACCTCAATGTAAAAAAGGGTGGCCCTTTGATACATTGATGCGCTATGAAATGTTTCTCCAAATTGAAAAGCAATTAGAGCAGGCTGATTATATCTTTTTCTTTAACGGCAATAGCAAATTTTTTAGAAAGATTTCGGCGGCTGAAATTCTTCCGGATGATGAGCATGACGGGCTGGTCGCCGCAACATTTGACTGGTCAAAAGAAAAATTTACCTATGAGCGTAATCCGCTGTCTACGGCCTATATTTCCGAGGGTGAAGGGCGTTATTATTTCAGGGGCGGCGTTAACGGCGGTAAAACAGTCCAATATCTGCAGATGATTAAAACTCTTAATCAAAATATAAAACAGGATTTGGAAAAAAATATTATTGCCATTTGGCATGATGAAAGTCATATTAACAGATATTTGCTTGATAAAAATCCTTTAGTCTTAAGCCATTATTACTGTTTTGACGGTGCAAAATTTATTAATCCGTTTCGAGTTAAAATTATCATGCAGGATAAATCTTCACACAAATTCGGCGGTATGAAGTATTTGCGCGGTGAGGCAGAAAAACCGGTTACTTTACGGGAAAGAGCAGAAGTAAGAATAATGAAATTTATCTGCCCTTTTATTCCGATTAAAAAACTACGTAAGAAAGTGCGTAATTTTTATCGGGGGTTGTAAATTCCCCTTGAAATAGTGGGTGTTATAAGTTAAAACTCTGTCTAAGTTAAGTTATTTAGATGGAGTTTTTTTATCATGGGTTTTAATTGCGGTATTGTCGGATTGCCGAATGTCGGTAAATCTACCTTGTTTAATGCATTGACGCAGACAATTGCGGCGCAGGCGGCAAATTTTCCTTTCTGCACCATTGAGCCGAATACCGGCCGTGTGGCTGTTCCGGATAAGCGTTTAGACAAGCTGGTTGAAATGGTTCAGCCGAAGTCTGTTGTGCCGACACAATTGGAATTTGTTGATATTGCCGGTTTGGTTAAAGGTGCGTCCAAAGGTGAGGGACTGGGCAACCAGTTTCTGGCTAATATCCGCGAGACAGATGCGATTATTCATGTGTTGCGTTGCTTTGAAGATGACAATATTACTCATGTTGAGGGCTCGGTTGATCCGGTGCGTGATGCTGAGATTGTTGAAACGGAACTGATGATTGCCGATTTGGAATCTTTGGAAAAACGTTTTGACCAGGCGCAGAAAAAAGCTAAGGGCGGCGATAAAGAGGCGATTGTCAATGTCAGCGTTATGAAACCGATTATTGAAGCTCTGCAGGCCGGTTTGCCGGCAAGAACAGCCGCTCCGGACGGCAGCAACAAAGATGCGGCCAAAGCCTATAAAATGCTACAGCTTTTGACCTCTAAACCGGTTTTGTATGTTTGTAATGTTGATGAAGATTCTGCTGCTTCCGGTAACAAATTCTCTGAGCAGGTTTTTGCCAAGGCTGCTAATGAAAAGGCCGGTGCGGTAATTATTTCGGCCGCTATCGAATCGGAAGTTGCCCAATTGGAATCGGACGACGAAAAGAAAGAGTTTTTGGGTTCTCTGGGTTTGGAAGAATCCGGCTTGTCAAAAATTATCCGTGCCGGTTACAAACTGTTGGGCCTTGAAACCTATTTTACCTGCGGTCCTAAAGAAGTTCGGGCCTGGACTTTTCTGAAAGGCTCCAAAGCGCCGCAATGTGCCGGTATTATCCATTCTGATTTTGAACGCGGTTTTATCCGTGCCGAGACCATTGCTTATGATGACTTTGTCAAACTCGGCGGCGAGCAGGCTTGCAAGGAAGCCGGCAAAATGCGTTCCGAAGGAAAAGAATATGTGGTACAGGACGGAGATATATTGGAATTCCTTTTCAATGTTTAATTAAAACTGCATATAAAGGATAGCTCATACAGAAATGGCGGTATGAAAGTGCCCTCATGTACCCGAATGTACATTGCGGTACTTTCGGCCTGATTTCTTATTATTTCTCTCGTTAGAAAGTTTTTTAGCCAAAAAATTGACAATAAATGTGTTCTGTGTTATAAAGAATCCGTTTTACATATAAAATCGAGAGTTATTAAAAAT
>URWU01000110.1 GCA_900551585.1 uncultured Alphaproteobacteria bacterium
ACATTGCACCGCGGCGTACTTTTCTAAGTCTGTCGATAATTTCTTCCATGTTAACCCCTTACTCAATATTTTGAACTTGTTCGCGAAATTGCTCAATTAATGTTTTTAATTCCATACCGAGATTCGTCAGCTCAATCTCGCTTGATTTTGAACAGGTCGTATTAGCCTCCCGGTTCAGTTCCTGGCACAAAAAGTCTAACCGGCGGCCGACAGCCTCATTGGCAGCCAGCAAATCTTTGGCCGTTTTAATATGGGCTTTTAAACGGTCGACTTCTTCCTGAATATCGGCACGAGCCACATACAAAGCCACTTCCTGTGCCAGACGCTCTTCAGAAACCGGATTTGACGGTTCCAGCAAAGCGGCAATCTGTTCCTGCAGTTTGGCTTTCAGCTTTTCCGGCTGAGACTTGGCGATTCCCTCAACTTTTGCTACTATATTAGCAATATTATCAAGAATATCAAGCAAAGCCGTTTTAATTTTTTCGCCTTCTGCCTGACGGTCAGTCTTAAGCTTGCGGCAGGCCGTTTCAAAACTCTGCAGCAGCGCCTGTACCAAGGCGGCAGTTTCATCTTCATTCAGAGAACTGTCCTCAACATCAACCACGCCTTTCAAGGCCAGAAGTTCGGTTGTCGATGGTTTTTGCAGCTTGTCACCGAAACTTTCATAAAGCTCAATGGCTTTGATTGTCAGCTTTTGCAAAAGATCTTCATTGATTTTGACTACCGGATTTTCCGTAACGGAACTTAAATCTAGATAAACGCCGAAACTGCCGCGTGCAAAAATTCGGCCGATAGCATTTTTGCAAGCCAGCGACAATTGGCCTTCCAACCAGCTCGGCAGCTTGGTTTTGATATCTATTGCCTTGTTGTTGACGCTTTTAACTTCCCAAAACCAGTTAAAGCCGTTTTTATCAAAATGAAACTCACCGTTTTCCCGGGCAAATCCGGTCATGCTGGATATACTCAATTTAAGCCTCCATAAACTTTTTTTTAGCATTTGTCGTATTATATAGAACCAAATGTTAAAAAGTTTTTACTTTAAGGATGATAAAATGACCGCCCGCAATAAAAATATTCTCATCACCGGCGCCACTTCCGGTATCGGCGAAGCCCTGGCTTTGTATTATGCTGCCCATGACGCCAAAAATCTGTTTATTTGCGGCCGCAATGCCGACCGGCTTCTGGTCGTCGAAAATAAGTGCCGCCAACTGGGAACTGTCGTTTTTTCCAAAATTCTTGATGTGACCGACCGCAAAGCCATGGAAGACTGGATTGCCGAATGTGATAAAACCGCGGCTCTCAATCTGGTGATTGCCAATGCCGGTATCGGTACCGTTAACGAAGACAGCGATTCGATTTATAAAACTTTTGATACAAATGTTTTCGGCGTTATCAATACCGTTCTGCCGGCGGTCAATGCCTATGAAAACCGCAGCAAAGCACGCAAGGAAACAGCTTCTTCTCTGGATAAATTTATTAATAAGAAAAAAATGGAGAAAAAGGCTTTTTACGTTCCGTTCTGGCATCGGCTCCGTCTGGGAAAATCAGGCGTTGAGTTCTTCCATGAAGACAGCCGCTCCATTGCAATTGTCAGCTCAATCGCCGGCTATCACGGCTTGGCTACCTGTCCGGCATATAGTGCCAGCAAAGCCTGCGTCAAAGCCTGGGGCGAAGCTTTGCGCGTCAGATTGAAACCCAAACGCATTAATGTCAATGTCATTTGCCCGGGATTTGTCCGCTCACGAATAACCGACCAAAATACTTGTCCGATGCCTTACTTTATGGAGGCCGACCAAGCTGCGGCAATCATCGCCAAAGGGATTGAAAAGAATAAGGGTATCATTGCTTTTCCGTGGCAGTTGCGCCTGGCGACCTGGTTTGTCTCGATTCTGCCTAATTGGCTGAGCGATAAAATTTACGGCAAACTGCCGAATAAGGCTTAATCATTTATCTGTCTGATTTTTCATCACCCTGGAAATCACTTTAACTGCATGCCAGATGAGTTTTCTCGGCGTTGGAGATAAACAAGCAAAACAAATCCAGGTATTGCCATCAATGTCGTAATAACAAAGAAATTGCTCCAACCGACTACTTTAGCCAGCGCACCTGAGGTCGAAGCCAGAAGGTCCCGCGCCAAAGACATGAAAGAGGACAACAGGGCATATTGCGTTGCCGTGTAGGCAACGTTACATAAAGACGAAATATACGCCACAAAAGCCGTTGTACTCATGCCGCCGGCCAGATTATCAAGAGAAATCGTGCCCATCAGCATATAAATATTATTGCCGTAATGCGCCTGCAAAACATACATCAGTGTCGTCAATCCCTGCAAAATACTGCCGATATACAAGCTTTTGATAATTCCCCAGCGGTTCACCATAATTCCGCCGATTATCCCGCCGCCGATAGTTGCCGCCATGCCGTAAAATTTGGTCACAAAAGCAATCTGCTCTTTGGAAAAGCCCATCGCATCATAAAAAGGCATTGTCATCGGCACCATATAAGCGTCGCAGAGTTTATAAACCATAATAAACAGCAAAATCCACAGCCAGCCGGGACGCTTCAGGAAGTCGGCAATCGGGCTTTTTACCGCCGTCTGCCAGAAATTAACCAGCCTTTGCCGGACGGTTCCCTTAAACGGTGCTTCGCGGACTTTGCCGTTTTTCGGTTCGCGTGATTTTAAAACCGTTATCATGCCGATAACCGCGCCCAGGCCCATCAGGGCATAAACCTCATGCCAGCTTAAAACCGTGGCCAGCAGCAACGCCACGGCACCGGAAAAAATCGACCCCAGCCGGTAACCGAGAATAAAAATAGCCGTGCCTGCCGCCTGCTCTTTGTCGTCAAAACTCTCAACACGATAAGCATCAAGAACAATATCCTGAGTCGCCGAAGCAATCACGGTCAGAAAAGCCAAAAACATCAACAGATAAATCGCTTTGGCCGGATCAACCAGCGACATTCCCAAAATAGCCGCCAAGAGCAACAGCTGCGAAAAAACTGCCCAGCCGCGTCGGCGGCCAAGCTTTTCAAAAAAAGGCAGACGGATACGGTCAACCACCGGCGACCATAACCATTTAAAACTGTAAGGCGTTTTAACCAGCGAAAACAAACCTATCATTTCCAGACTGATTCCGGATTCGGTCAACCACAAAGCAAGCGTACCGCTGACCAGCAGAAACGGAAAGCCGCTTGAAAAACCCAGACCAATCATTGTCAGCATTCGGCGGTCAAAATAAATCTCTGTCGCCTGCCACCATTTTTTTAACATTTTCGCTCCTTAAATTCCATGCCGTTAAAATAAAGCATAATCCTTAAATAAACGATAATTTTTGCACATCGCATTTTGTGTATTTTCAAGCAATTACAAATTTGTGTAAATTTGTTATTTACATTAAATTAACCTACCATATATAGTATTGTTCAGCAAACCTAACACACCATGTTGTAGTAAAAGTCTAAGGATAGAGTTGTCATGGAAAATCAAAAAGTTACCAAAAGAAACGGCACCGCCGCCGCTTTTGATCTGAATAAAATCACGGCCACAATCGAACGCGCCATCGGCGATTTTCAGCTTGATAAAAACAAATTGTTAGAGACGATTCCCAGTTTTTTCAAAAACGAAATGCCGACCTCGGAAATTAACAAAGCCTTGATTCTCAGCGCATTGAATTTGACCTCTGTTATCGAACCGGATTGGAAAAATGTTGCCGGCCGCTTAAAAGTTTTTGACCTTTATAAAGATGTCAAAGCTTATCGCCAAAGCAGCTCTGCCGTTCCCTATGCTTATCAAAACTTTTTGGATTATGCCGTCAAAAACGGTGTTTACTCATCTGTTATTGCTGAGAAATACAGCTCGGAAGAAATTAAAGAAGCCGCATCTTTTATCAATCCGGCTTATGATTTGGTTTATGATTATGCCGGTGCCAATCTGCTCATCAAACGTTATCTCTGCGAACACAATGACCACATTGTCGAACTGCCGCAAGAGATGTTTTTGACCATTGCATTGCTGATTGAACAAAATGAAGACAAATCTGTCCGCTTGGCTCAGGTAAAAGATACTTATCAAAAACTGGCCGACCGCAAAATCTCTCTGGCAACACCGCTGTTGATGAATCTGCGCCGGCCGCACGGCAATCTCAGCTCGTGCTTTATTACCGTTATGGACGACAACCGCGATTCGATTTTTTACGTCATCGACCAGATTTCTGCCATCTCCAAATTCGGCGGCGGTGTCGGCGTCAACATCTCGCGCGTCCGTTGCAAAGGCTCCCGCATTAAAGGGATTAAAAACTCTTCCGGCGGTGTGATTCCGTGGATTCGCATTATCAATGACACGGCAATTGCCGTCAACCAGCAGGGCAAACGCAAAGGCGCCGTTACCGTTTCGCTTGATATGTGGCACTTGGATATTGAAAACTTTTTGGAACTGCGTACCGAAAACGGCGACCAGCGTATGAAAGCTTATGACATTTTTCCGCAGGTCGTTATTCCCGATTTATTTATGAAAAAAGTCGAAAATAACGAAAAGTGGCTGCTGGTTGACCCCCATGAAGTCCGCGAAAAATACGGCAAAGAAATCGCTGACTTATGGGGCAAGGAATTTGAGGACTTATATAATCAGCTTTATCTTGACGCCGAGTTCGGCAAACTGGAAATGGCGAAATTTGTTCCGGCCAAAGAACTGTTGAAACGCCTGATGAAGTCACAGGTTGAAACGGGCATGCCTTATATCGCTTTCAAAGATACTCTGAACCGCTACAACCCCAACAAACATGACGGTGTTATTGTCGGCACCAACCTTTGCACGGAATCCCACAGCAACGTGCGGCCGGCCAAATTCAATGACAAGAAGATTGAAAACGGCAAAATTATTTCCGAAACTCACGACGGCCTGGTTCATGTCTGCAATCTGGTTTCCGTTAATCTTGCTAATATTGATGGTGATGAAGAATTAGAAAGCGTCTGCCAAACATCTGTCCGCATTTTGGATAATGCCATTGACTTCACACAGGTGCCGATTTTAGAAGGCTCTCTGCACAATCAGCGCTATCGCACCATCGGCGTCGGTGCCATGGGACTGGCAGATTTATTGGCCAAAAACAGCATTCCTTATATCAGTTCCGCTGATTACGTTGATGACCTGTTTGAAAAAATGGCTCTTTATAATATCCGCGCCAGTATCAATATCGCTCAAAAGAAAGGCTCTTTCGGCGCATTTAAAGGTTCTGACTGGGATAAGGGCTTAATTTTTGGCAAACCGCAGCTTTGGTTTGATGCCAACTCCAAATACAAACAGGAATGGGCACAGATTTTTGCCGATTTGGCAAAATACGGCATTCGCAATTCGCAGATTTCCGCCATTGCACCGAATACCAGCTCTTCTCTGATTCAGGGCTGTACGGCCTCTGTTTTGCCGATTTACAGCAAATTTTTTGTTGAGACACATGGTAAAGGCAGTATTCCGAACTGTCCGCCGTTTATCCGCGACAAGTTCTGGTTTTATCAGGAAAACCGCAATATCGACCAGCGCAAAATCATTGAGGTTATGGCTCGGATTAACAAATGGATTGATACAGGCATATCCATTGAACTGATGTATAATCTCAATCGCGATATCCGCGCCAAAGATATTTATGAAACGATTATGAGTGCTTGGAAAAAAGATATCAAAACCCTTTATTATACCCGCACCTGTC
>URWU01000111.1 GCA_900551585.1 uncultured Alphaproteobacteria bacterium
CCGGATTTTTCCTTTTTGATTATCTTTACATTGATATCTTTTATCTTATGGGAAGTGATATTTTCAATTACACGTTATTATATTGTGATTGAGATGGTTGGAGCTATATTTATTGTCAAAGCAATCTGGGGATATTCGTTTAGGTCATTTATTGCTGAGGTTTTATATTATACTTTTGTTGTTCTGATGTTATTTGTTTTGGTGAGCACAGCTTATTTTTCAGATAGCTGGGGAAGCCGAAAAGGAAACAATCGAGCGTTTTTTGATAAAGAGCGTTTTGTGAATGTGGAAAATGTGAATATCCCAGATAATACACTGCTATTGATTTATAATTATCCGACATCTTCAGTCGTTGCTTATTTGGGAGAAAAATCTAAAAATTTACGGGCCGTTGAAATTAAGCAAAACTATAGTCGGCAGATTGACGTTTCCGGAAAAAATGAGGATATGTTTGAAGATTATCATTGGGATGAAGTTCGTGAAAAAATTGTCAGAGGACATAAAGGTCCTAAAATTGCGTTAATACTTTTTAGACCGGAATATCCTGTTTTTATTGAAAAAGAGCCTTTATTGAAAGGAATGACTTGTAAACCACTTAAAAATAATTTACAAAATAGCTGGTTACTATGTGTGCCTAAAGGATTGGAAAAAATGGTTTTCGAAAAGTTAAATACAGATGTGCATAAGAAAGCATTTTCCGGATATTTAAATATCAAGTAGTTTCTGTCTTGTGTAAAAAATAAACAAAATTTAGACAAGCGAGGCTAATGTTTATATTCTGTTCCTAAAGTCAGGGAGCAGGGTATGCGTGCAAAATTATGTTTTGATTCTTTTATCTTTTTGTCATTGTTGCTTTTGGGTGCTTTTTTAGGCAGCCATTTTATGTATGAATTTAAATGGGATTTTACTAATTATCATTATTACGGACCTTGGGCTTTGCTTAATGACAGAATAGGTTATGATATTGCACCTGCTTCAGTTAATACATATTTTAATCCGCTGATAGATATTCCATTTTATTTTTTGACCAGATATTTTAATGATTACCCTCAGTTTATTTCAGCAGTGCAGGGACTTTATTACGGTCTGCTCCTTTTTGTTTTTTATAAAATCTGTCTTTTGTTTTTTTCCGGCGATAATTGGCAGCGTTTTGCAAAAATCGGATTGGCAATGCTTATCGGCGGGAGCGGTTATGCCGTTTTTATGCAGATTTCCACGACGACCAATGAAATCCAGATTGGAATTTTAGTTTTGTGGGGTTTTTATCTTTTGGTTAAAATCCTTAAAGATGAAAAAGAAAAGGCAACGGCGTTTATTTGGCCGGGGTTGATTCTAGGTATGGCGATGGGGTTGAAACTGACTGCAGTTATTTATTGTATTGCTGCCGGCGGCAGTTTGATTTTGTTGTCTCGGCAAATTAGAAGCCCCATTGCCAAAATCAGCGTTTTTGCGGTTTCCGGAGTTGTTGGCTTTTTGATTGTTAACGGATATTGGATGTGGTTGATGTGGCAGCACTTTGGTAATCCGTTTTTTCCTTTTGCCAATGCAATCTTCAAATCAGAATATTATCCGTTGTTTAATTTTTCAGATACCAGATATCTTCCGAAAAATTATTTGCAGTTTTTATTTTATCCGTTTTATTGGATTTATCATAATCAAAGGTATGTCGGTGAAATGGAGTTTATTGATCCGCGGTTTGCTATTTTGCAAGTTATCGGATTGGTCTGGCTGATTATGTTTTTTCGAGGAAAAACACAAACCTCGTTCCAAAACAGATTTTTATATCTTTTTATGTTTTTAAGTTATGTGGCCTGGTTGTCTTGTTTTTCAATTATTCGCTATCTCCTGCCGATTGAAATGTTGGCAGCGATAGTTTTTGTGCAAGCTTTGTGGTTGCTGAAAATTACAAAAAGCTGGCAGCAGATTTTATTTATTCCTCTGATTATTATTTTGATTTATATTATGATGACAGTGGCCAATCAAAGCGATGAGTGGGGAAGTCGCCGCGGTGATAATAAAATCATAGATATGGAAAAGGTTACAGTGCAAGATGACAGCTTGATTATTTTATATAGTATGCCTTCAGCGGCTTTGGGAACTATTTTGGCTGATTCTGCACATAATGTGCGTTTGGTCGGTACGTTGCAGTGCAATGCAGTTGAGATGAAAGGAACGGATTTTTCCAACGAGGGAGAATTCCACAAGATTAAAGACAAGTTGATTTCTGGACATCGGGGAGATATACTGGCATTAGTTCGTTTTTGGTGTTCTGAAAATTGTTTGAGAAAAATTTCTGAAGACAAGCTGTTAGGTGATATGTATTGCCGGAAACTGCAAAATAATTTGGATGACAACATTTTTATCTGCCGCAGTCAAAAGTGGTTTGATGATGATACAAAGGGACTGACAGAAGAAATGAATAATAATTTACTGTTTGTGTCTAAATAAATGGAGAAAGATAATGGCTAGAGAAAATATTGCGGTAATTATTCCCTGTTATAATGAGGAAGTGGCGATTGCAAAAGTCGTTGATGATTTCAAGCAGATTTTGCCTGAAGCCAAAATTTATGTTTATGATAATAACTCCAGCGACAATACGGTTGAGGTGGCCAAAAAAGCCGGTGCGATTGTCCGCAGTGAGCCTTATCAGGGCAAAGGGAATGTTGTGCGCCGTATGTTTGCCGATATTGACGCTGATGTTTATGTGATGAGCGACGGTGACGAAACTTATGATTTAAAACGGACGCCGGATTTAATTAAAGAACTGGTGGATAACAATTTAGATATGGTCGTCGGCGCTCGTAAGGAAGTTGATTTAGCGGCTTATCGTGTCGGCCACCGTTGGGGAAATGTCCTTTTAACAAAGCTGGTGCAGAGTTTCTTCAAGCATGAATTGGTTGATATGCTGTCCGGGTTCAGGGTTTTCTCCAAGCGTTTTGTTAAGACGTTTCCGGCGCAATCCGGCGGCTTTGAAATTGAAACGGAATTGACTGTTCATGCTTTGTCTTCAAGAATTCCGATGAAAGAAATTGATACTGATTATTTTGCGCGTCCTGAAGGCTCTGTCAGCAAATTGTCGACTTATCGTGACGGTATCAGAATTTTGGTTATGATTGTTAATCTGGTGAAAGATGAGCGGCCGCTGCTGTTTTTCAGTATGCTCGGAATAATTTTTATGATTTTATCTTTGATTTTCGGTGTTCCTGTTGTCGAGCAGTATTTTGAAACAGGCTTGGTTCCGAGAATGCCGACAACGATTTTGTCGACTGGTTTAATGATTTGCGCCGTTGTCAGTCTGTTGGTCGGTTTTGTCTTAGACAGCGTGTCCAAGAGCCGCAAAGAAGTGCGCCGCATGGCTTATTTGAATTATAATCCGGTAAATGAAGGATAGCTGATGGATTACGCAGGCGAAGATAATCTTGATATCGTGAAACTGGCCGAGAATTATAATAATTTTCTGGCGGAAGAAGTTGCCTCTCTGATAGCTCCCACTGATGACGTTGTTGTCGATTTTGGTTCCGGCGAAGCTTATCTGACGCAAAAAATCGAAGATATCAGTGCCAAGAAAATTGTTTGTATCGAGCCTGCTATCAATTTGCATAAATATTATCAAAACAGAACCAGACTGGACAGCTTGGATGATTTAGGCGACAATTCTGTCGATGTTATTTATTCATTGAATGTGCTTGAGCATATTGAAGATGATCAAGCCGTTATAGAGAAATTTTACAGCAAGCTGAAAACCGGCGGCAGGTTATTGCTTTATGTTCCGGCTTGTCAAATTTTATATTCTTCAATGGATAAAAAAGTTGGCCATTACCGGCGCTATTCAAAGACAGATTTGCAGCGCTTGATGCAGGTCGAAAAATGGCAGTTGAAAAAACTTGTCTATGCTGATTTTATCGGTTTTTTTGCTACTTTGGCTTATTTGATGCTGGGAGCCAAAGACGGATCAATTAATCCGGCGGCGATAAAATTCTATGATAAGTTTTTAACGAGATTAAGCTTTTTTATTGATAAAATAACCTTTGGCAAATTGCCGGGGAAAAATATTTTATTAATAGCCGAGAAGAAAGTTCGTCATGATCAAGAAACTGTTTAAATCGCAATTTTTTGTTTGTATACTTTTTCTTGTTTTTGGCGGGCTGCTCAGTATGGCTTTGAAGTTTGAGCAGATGTGGGATTTTGCCAATTACCATTATTATAATCCCTGGGCGTTTTTGAATGGCCGAATCGGTCAGGATCCAGCTGTAGCCGGACTTCATGCTTTTTTTAATCCTTTGGCAGATGTTCCGCTTTATTCTCTGATAACCGGTTTTAATGATTATCCGAATTTGATTTATTTTGTTCAGGGCTGCTGGTTTGGTGCACTGGGGTTTGTTTTATATAAAATTGCCGGATTATTTTTTGATAAAGAAACCGTTTATGGCAAATACAGCATTGCCGCGGTTTTGCTGTTTGGTTTAAGCGGCTATGCGGTCTTTTTTCAAATCGGAACCAGCACGAATGAGATTATGATTGCCTTGTTGATTATGATAAGTTTGTGGTTGTTGCTGCGTGAGGTTTTTATTAAGCATTCGGGCAAGAATAGGGTCTTTTTTGTTGCGGGGCTGATTGCCGGAGCGGCCATGGGTCTCAAGCTGACGGCTATGATGTATTGCTTGGCGCTGGGGTTGAGCCTGATTATTTTTGCAAAAAAACTGCAAAAACCATGGTTGAATATTTTGTGCTTTGCTTTGGGCGGAGCAGCCGGATTTTTGCTTTTTGGCGGTTTTTGGATGTGGAAAATGTGGCAGATGTATGATAATCCGTTTTTCCCGTTTGCCAATGAGTGGTTTAAATCTGATTATTTTGAAATCCGCAATTATCGTGATGACCGTTTTATTCCTAAAACAATTGGTGAATTTTTGCTGTTGCCGTTTCATTGGGCTTTGGAAAATAAAAGGGCTGACGGCAATGTGATTGTGGTTGATTTCCGTTGGGCAATCGGCGTGGTTATTTCATTGGTTTGTGCCGGAAAATATCTGCTTTCAAAACAAAAAGCCAATTCGCAAATTATGTTTGTGTTTGCTTTTATGATGATAGCTTATGTTATTTGGATTATGCTGACAGCCGTCGGGCGCTATATGATTCCGCTGGAGCTGTGCAGTGCGCTGCTGCTGGTTAAGGCGGCGCAATATCTGCGGCCGGAAACTGAAAAATGGCGCTCTTGGTATTGGCAACTAGTCAGCGCACTCGGCTTTGTCTTATTGCTGACGCCTATTTTCAGCCAAATCTGGGGCTGCCGCAATTGTGTGGTCGACAAGCACTTATTCAAAGATTTTGCAGCGGTTGAAGGGGTTAAAATTCCCGATAATACTTTGCTGATGTTTTATAATTATCCTTCTGCGGCATTGTTGCCGTATTTTGACCGGACGGCAAAAAATATTCAGGGTGTTTCTATCTGCCAGAAAAATCTGCTGACCAAGGACGGCAAAGAAGATATGTTTAATGCCAATCCCGAATGGGCAGCCAAAAAAGAAGAAATTATTCGCAGCCATAAGGGATTAAAAGTGGCGGTTATTGCCGTGGAAAAAGATGCTAAAGTGCAGGAGATGCTGCAGACGGAACCTTTGTTAAAAGGAATGGTTTGCCGAGAAAAGCGCAGTAATATTATCCCTGCGTATCATTTCTGTGTGGCGGCAGATAAACAGAGC
>URWU01000112.1 GCA_900551585.1 uncultured Alphaproteobacteria bacterium
GCCATTTCTTTGATAAATGGTTGTGCTGGAAATGATTTTGAGACCGACGCGTACAAAAAAACGTACGCGAGGAGATTAAAATCATGACATGACGACCATTTAGGAAAGAAATAATAATGGAATTGAGAAATATTGCAATTATAGCCCACGTTGACCACGGTAAAACCACAATGGTTGACGGGCTGTTAAAACAGAGCGGTACCTTCCGCGACAACCAAAAGGTTGAAACCTGCGTCATGGACAGCAACGATTTGGAACGCGAAAGAGGAATCACCATTCTGTCAAAATGTACCTCTGTTGATTGGAACAACACCCATATTAATATCGTCGACACCCCGGGCCACGCCGACTTCGGCGGCGAGGTTGAGCGCATTTTATCAATGGTTGACGGTGTTGTCCTGTTGGTAGACTCTTCCGAGGGTCCGATGCCTCAGACCAAATTTGTGACCGGTAAAGCCTTGAAACTCGGCTTAAAACCGATTGTCGTTATCAACAAAGCCGACAAAGCCGACGCTCGCGTTGACGAAGTTTTGGATGAAGTTTTTGACCTTTTTGTCAGCCTCAATGCCAATGACGAACAGCTCGACTTCCCTGTCTTGTATGCTTCCGGCCGCAACGGCTGGGCCGTTAAAGATATGAACGACGAGAAAAAAGACCTGACCCCGTTGTTTGAACTGATTTGTTCTTATGTTCCGAAACCGCAATGCGAACCCGACAAACCTTTCTCAATGCTGGCCACCACTCTGGAAGCCGATAAGTTCATCGGCCGCCTGCTGACCGGTAAAGTCCAGTCCGGCAGCCTCAAAGTCAACGACACAGTCAAAGTTTTGAATGCCGAAAACAAAGAACTGGAAAGAATTCGTATCAGCAAAATTTTGGCTTACCGCGGTTTGAACCGTGAAGCTTTGGAAGAAGCTCATGCCGGCGACATCATCGCCGTTGCCGGTGTTGTCAAAGGCACCGTTGCCGATACCATCTGCGCTTTTGATGTCAACGAGCATATTCACGCTCAGCCGATTGACCCGCCGACTTTGGCAATGACTTTTTCAATCAACGATTCTCCTTTGGCCGGCCGCGAAGGCGACAAAGTAACTTCCCGCATGATTTGGGACAGACTCTGCAAAGAAGCCGAAGGCAACATCGCCCTCAAAATCTCCCGTACCGAAACCACCGATTCTTTTGAAGTTGCCGGCCGCGGTGAACTGCAGTTGGGCGTTTTGATTGAAACCATGCGCCGCGAAGGCTTTGAGCTTTCCATCTCCCGTCCGCGTGTCTTAATGCACAAAGACGAAAACGGTAATCTGATGGAACCCATCGAAGAAGTTGTTGTTGACGTTGATGAAGAATTTTCCGGCACCGTTGTTGAAAAACTGGGCGCCCGCCGTGCAGAAATGCAGGATATGATTCCCTCACAAATCGGCAACAAAGTCCGCTTGATTTTCAACGCTCCGTCCCGCGGCTTAATCGGTTACCATTCCGAGTTCCTGACAGATACCCGCGGTACCGGTGTCATGAACCGCAGCTTTAAGGGCTATGAACCTTATAAAGGCGAAATCGAAGGCCGTCGCAACGGCGTTTTGATTTCTTCGGAATCCGGCACGGCAATTGCTTATTCTTTATGGAAACTGCAAGACCGCGGCCCGATGTTCATCGAACACAACTCACCGGTTTATGTCGGCATGATTATCGGTGAGCACACCAAACCGAATGATTTGGAAGTCAACCCGACAAAATCGAAGCAGCTGACCAATATCCGCGCTTCCGGTAAAGATGACGCGATTGATTTGATTCCGCCGCGCAAAATGTCTTTGGAACAGGGTTTGTCTTATATTCAGGCCGATGAGCTTTTGGAAGTTACACCGAAAAGCCTGCGTCTGCGCAAACGTATTCTTGATCCGTTATTGCGCAAACGTCAAAAACCGGACGTTGCTTAATTCATATTAAGACAATTGAGACACAAAAAAGGTTCCTGAATTTTTCAGGAACCTTTTTTATAGAAATAAAGAGTTAACGTTTCAAAACCAAGACCGGACGAACGTACCTAAAGTTGCTCTTACTGGTGTAGTACACATAGCCGTCACTAAGGTTCTGGTACCAAGCGTTGCTGCTATCATACTCGGAACACCATGTAAAATAATCTAAATTTTCAGCCCCGATTTCTTTCAAAGCTTGATATAAGTCTTGAAAAATCTTTTTAAGCTCTCCCGGCCAGGTAGCATCAACAAGGCAAATCTCCGAGGTTATGCCATTGATAACGATGCTTTTGCAATAGTCTACGACCTCAAACCAAGTCATACGTCCTCCTGAACTTTTCTTCAAAAACACAAGATTATTATAAACAACTCCCACAGCTTCATTACTGTTTTCATCGTAATAAATCTCATATCCGTTTGAAGTCCTTTTCGGTCGAGAACTTTCTTCAACTGCAGGCGTTTTGCATAACTCTGCCTCAAGAGCATGAAAAATTTCTTCTTCAATTTCCAAGTCTTTAATCAAATTTAAAACCGCTGTTACTTCTTTTTTCATAATTACATTTTTAGTTCAACAATTCATTAAATTTGGAGAAACATTCAAGACATTAAATAATTAACGTTTCAAAACCAAGATCGGACGAACATCGTTGATACCGGTCTTACCGTAGTAGGACGTATCACCATTACTAAGGCGCTGTATCCAAGCGTAGTTTGCATTAGGATGCTTGGAGCACCATGTATAATGGTCTAAATTTTCGGCTCCGATTTCTGTCAAAGCTTGATATAAATCTCGATAAATCTTTTTAAGCTCTCCGATCCAAGAATCATCAACTGGGCAAAGCTGAGAGGTCACGCCATTGATAACGATACTTTTACAATACCAATCAGCCTCAAACAAAGTCATAAGTCTTCCTGAACTTTTCTTCAAAAACACAATATTATTATAAACAATCCCCACAGCTTCGCCGCTGGATTCTTCATAATATATTTCATATCCGTTTGATGTTTTTTGCGGAGAAGAATAACGTTTTTCACTTACATTAAGAGCCATTCTTACATCGTTTTCAAGCTCCAAGTCTTTAATCAAATTTAAAGTTGCTGTTACTTCTTTCTTCATAATTATATTTATTAGTTCAACAATTCATTTTAAAACACAAATGAACTTCAACACATCTATATCAACAAATAATTCATTTTGTAATGAATATATTAATGCATATTAGACAAAAAACAAGAAAAAATTAATTAAAAACCTTTAACCCACAGAAAGGTCGTTACAATCACATACAGCAGCAGGAAGCCGACCCATTTAAGAAAAAAGCGCTGATTTTCACGCCAATGCTGCACCAGCATAGGAACCACCACAATCAGAGCCAAAACAACAACCCTGCAGATTTTCGTCAACAGCCAATAGTCGCTGGTCGGCAGAATCATACCCAGAAGATAAGACATCACAAAAGGAATAAGCACCAAAAGCAAAACCCAAGCGCTCATTTTTGCAGTCCACTTAAACAATCTTTCCATCTCTGCCTCCATAAAACTTTTTCCTAATTTAGCATAAAAAATCTCTCTGACAACAGATTTAATAAACTACCTCTTCCGCAAATGAGTTTTCACCACTCTGAAGGCACACAAACCCCAGGAACAAATAGATATCCCCCAGTAGAGCGGGGATTCTAAAACAGCTACAAACCTAACGGTTTAACCTCGCTCGTTGGCGTAGAGCGGTGTCTAACGACACCTTGGCATTCATCCTCGAAAAAAACTCGGGGTTTTCTGTAAGGCATGTAATAAAAAAAAGGACTTCGTTTTATCGAAGTCCTTTTAAGTTGTATCTTCCTCAGAGAAGTTTTAGCTTAAAGAATTACATACCGCGATAATCATTTTCTATCGCAATTTGTCTCATCATTTCTTCGTTATAAGCTTCTCTTTCTTCAGGATTAAACTCAACAGCTTTATTTTCTACCTCAAGGGCAGTTTTGAAAGCTTTACTGATTTCTTTCAGCTTCTTGACCAACTTTGTACCCTGCAAAGCCTGCAGCGGACCTTCTTTAATAAGGCGTCCCAGCTTCGGCGATTTGGCTCTTGTCAGAGCCTCACTTTTCATATTACTCATAAAACTTCTCCTTTATAAACTTTTATTGTTCCTTTTTGTCTATTATCGCAAGTTTACTATTCTTTGTCAACTCTAAAAATGATAATGTGACAATAAAAGTTATATCTTCCGTTTCATAATTTAAGAATTTTTCTAGTCTTTACACTATTAATACACTAGAATACTTAAAATTCAATAAACAAAAACCAAGGGTTAACAACAAAATGTCATTATTCAAGTCTATCGCCACTTTCGGCGGCTTCACTCTGGTCAGCCGCGTCACCGGTTTTGTCCGCGATATGGTTTTGGCAGGCTTTTTGGGTGCCGGCGCGGTTTCCGATGCCTTTTTTGTCGCTTTCAAACTGCCCAACCTGTTCCGCAGCCTGTTTGGCGAAGGGGCTTTCACCACTGCTTTTGTGCCGATGGTTTCACAAAAACTGGTCAGCGACGGCCAGGACAAAGCCATGAAATTTGCGTCTCAGGCAATTTCTGTTCTCGCTGTTGTTGTGGCCTTTTTCATTGTTATCATGGAAGTTTTTATGCCGCTGATTGTAAAGATTATGGCGCCGGGCTTTGTTGATGATCCGGAAAAAGTCGCCTTGGCCACATCTTTGTCACGTATTACTTTCCCCTTTTTGTTGTTTATGTGCATTGTTTCTTTTCAATCGGGAATTTTGAATTCTCTGGGCAAATTTGCCGCTCCGGCTGCTGCTCCGGTCATTTTAAACATCATGATGGTCTTATCCGTCTTTATCTTTGTACCATTCAGCGTTTCTCCGGCCTACGGCATTTCAATCGGCGTTACGGTTTCCGGCTTTTTGCAGATTCTCTGGCTGTCTTATTTTCTGCACCGTCAGGGCGTTCATATCAAACCGCAGCACAATATCCGCCGGCTGTTAAAAGATTCTGAAATCAAAACCCTGTTCCGCCGCATCGGCCCAGGTGTTCTCGGAGCCGGCGTTTATCAGATTAATATGGTCGTTGACACCATCATCGTTTCTTTGGTCGGTACCGGTGCCATTTCTTGGCTCTATTATGCCAACCGCCTGCAGCAGCTGCCGCTCGGCGTTGTCGGCGCCGCCATCAGCGTTGCCATTCTGCCGGTCTTGTCCAAACATTTGAAAGCCGAAGAACACAAGGAAGCCTGCCATGTTCAGGACAAAGCCTGCGAATACGGCGCTCTGTTGTCGATTCCTGCCGCTGTGGCTTTGATGATTCTTGCTGAGCCGATTGTCAACTTATTGTTCCAGCGCGGCCGTTTCGGCGCCTTTGAAACCCTGATGACTGCCCAGGCCGTTATTGCTTATGCCGTCGGATTGCCGGCTTATGTCATGGTTAAAGCGCTGACACCGAACTTTTTTGCCCGCGGCGATACCAAAACACCGGTCAAATACAGCATTGTCGTACTTGCCACCAACCTGATTTTTGCCCTGCTGCTGATGAAACCCTTCGGCCATGTCGGCATAGCAACAGCCACAACCATTGCCGCTTTTGTTTCATTATACCAGTATGTTCACGGCCTTAAAAAACGCGGTTTTTGGCTGTCTCTTATACACATCTCCGAGCCCACGAGACGGAGCTACATCTCGTA
>URWU01000113.1 GCA_900551585.1 uncultured Alphaproteobacteria bacterium
GCAGCGTCAGATGTGTATAAGAGACAGATTATCTGCTTAAGACAATTCTTCCAATTTTTCGGAGATTTCCAGCCAGGCGGCTTCCGTCTCGCTGATTTGGTTTTGCAGATAACTGAAATCTTTTTGCAAAGCGATTAATTCTTCCGTCGGCAAAGGTTCCGCGAACTTATTTTCCAGCACCGTCTTTTCGGCATTCTGCTTATCAAGAAGTTTTTCCAGACGTTTAAGTTCGGAATTCAGCTGCTTGATTTCCTGATAATTGGACGGCTTGCGCGTCTCTGTCTTTTTTATGGTTTCCGCCGGTTTCTTGGCGGTATTCTTCCCCTCAAGCAGAGAGCGTTTATAGTCTTCCAAATCACCGTCATAAGGCTTGCAGTTATGATTTTTGACCAGCCACAAATTATCGGCAATCAGTTCAATCAAATGCAAATCGTGGGTAATGAGAATAACCGAGCCCTGATAAGCGTTCAGCGCCTCAACCAGCGCGTCGCGCCCCTCAATATCGAGATGGTTGGTGGGCTCGTCCAAAATCAGCAAAGCCGGCGCATTGCGGCTCATGACGGCAAAAAGAAGTCTGGCCTTTTCACCACCGGAAAGCTTGGCAATCTGCGTGGTGGCTTTTTCCTGATTAAGCCCGAAACGAGCCAGATGAGCCCTGACTTTCGGTTCCAAAACCCCCGGCATCAGGCTTGACATATATTCACAAGCCGTCATATCCAGCGGCAGCTCTTCCGACTGGTGCTGGGCAAAATATCCGACTTCTAATTTTTTGGAGCGAATCACGCTGCCGGCCATCGGCTCCAAACGGTTTGACAACAGTTTGGCCAAAGTCGATTTACCGTTACCGTTGGCTCCAAGCAAAGCAATACGGTCATTATCGACAACGCGCAATGACAAGTTTTTCAAAACAACATTATCATCATAGCCGACAGAAACGCCGTCCAGCGTTATCAGCGGCGGTGCCAATTCAACAGGTTCAGGAAAATCAAAACTGCTGGAATATTCATTTGACAAAGGTGCCAGAACTTCCATTTTTTCGAGCATTTTCATGCGGCTTTGCGCTTGTTTGGCCTTGGTCGCCTTATATCGAAAACGGTCAATAAAAGACTGTAAATGGCGGCGCTGCACTTCCTGTTTTTCAATCTGGCGCGCCTGTACTTCACGCTGCATAGTTCTGGTCCGCTGAAAAGTGTCATAATTGCCGGAATAGGTGTTTAAACGGTTGTTTTCAAAATGAATGATATGGTTGCACAAATCGTTCAAAATATATCGGTCATGGCTGATGAGCAGCAGCGTGCCGGTATAGCGCCGCAAGTGGTTTTCGAGCCAGATGCTTGCTTCCAAATCCAGGTGATTGGTCGGCTCGTCAAGAAGCAAAATATCCGAAGGTTGAAACAAAGCGGCTGCCAGCGCCAGTCTCATGCGCCAGCCGCCGGAAAATTCTTTTATCGGGCGGTGCAAATCATCATTGCCGAACCCCAAACCGTTCAAAATTGCCGCAGCCCTGCCCTCTGCCGAAGCAGCGCCAAGCAAATTTAATCTCTCGTGAATCTCTGCCAATTCCTCATCGGCGGCAGTTTCAAGTTTTGCCAGCAATTCCGTCCGCTCTTTGTCTTTTGCCAGCACAAAGTCTAAAATCGGTGTTTCAATCTCGTTTAGTTCCTGTTCAACGGTGGCAACGCGGTAACCGCTCGGAAAAAAGACATCGCCAAGCTCGGTTTCCATCTCGCCAAGCAAGACACGGAATAAGGTTGATTTGCCACAGCCGTTATGACCGATGAGGCCGACTTTCCAGCCATCGGAGATATGCGCGGACGCCTGCTCCAAAAGAACTTTAGAGCCAATGCGGACAGTTATGTTATTTATATCAATCATTTCGTGTGACAGTCATCAAAAAGCTAAACGGTTTCTTTTAACTAACCTGAAACCGCGCTTCTGTCAACTTTCAAAACGGTCAAACAGTTGTTTAAGTTCTTCAATCTTCCGGTCGCGGTCTTCATGGGTTTCAAAGGCCTGAGCGACGCAAGACTGCAGATGAGAGCGCAGAATATTTCCCTCCACGGCACGGATTGCCGAACGCACTGCCCGCAGCTGGATTAAAATATCCGGACAATAGCGGTGAGCCTCAATCATCTTTTTGACGCCTTCAAGCTGGCCGATAATCCGGTTTAAACGCGGCATTTCACCCATATGGCAAGGGCAATTTGACTTAACGCCGTCTTCGGTTTCAATCTTCTTCTTATCAGGTTTCATTTCTTTTTCCTCAAAACAAAGCCGGCTCGCATTGAGCCGGCCTTAAGTCCTTAGCATTTGTGTCCGGGCTGTCCGCATTTATCACCGCAGCGGCAATTGTCGCCGCACTGACAGTTCTCGCACTTGCAATTCGGATTATTACATTTAGCCATTTTTGTTCTCCTTTATCAATATACCCCCATATGGTATAAGTTAAATATATACCACCCTGGGGTATTTGTAAATAGATAATTCGGCTATAGCCTTTAATCAGATTTGCCAGCTCTTGGAAAAATCTTCATCTTTGAACAGCGAAGCCAAGCCGGTAATCTGCTTTAAGCGCAGCAGCTCATCCGCCGACATGCCGATATTGCGACAAATCCAGTTATCAGACTTGCCCATTTCCAGCAGTTCTTTGACGATATTACTCATCAAATCGAGATTATGGCTGCCGCGGGCGCGGTTGTGTCTGATGGTGGAAGCCATTCTTTCGCCAAGCTCTTTGTCAATCACTACAACCGGCATTAAACCTTGTTCACGCTCTCTAATCCGGTCGCTGGTCAACATAATCGTATAACGGTGAAAACCGTCAACCACGATATATTCGTCTTTGCGGGAATTATAATAACAGACAATCGGCTGGGTAAAGCCATCTTCCCAAATGGAGAGCTCCAGAAGCTTCATCTCCGGGGGCGCAACCTTGTTGGGGTTATAATCATTGGCGCGGATTTTATTAATCGGCACCGCCTTGACGTTATAAACAGGACTTACAAACTCTTTCATTTCTGTTTCCTTATAGTTTGCGGTATTTATCCATCAGTTCGGCCTGACGGGCTTTTTGTCTTTTGGTTTCGGAAAAACCCATATATTTGCATAAATGGTCATTTTTCAAAATGCAGATTGCCATGCGTTTCCATGACGGAATATCAATTGACGATTTGACATTATCCGTATCGTCAGGCGTGCCTAAAAAGCGCACGCGCTCTTTGTTGGAGCGATAATTGCTCTTGCCGTTAACCCGGATGGAATAATTGCAGCTTTCGAGTTCTTTAATAGCTTCTTCGCAGACCACGCCGCCCTTTTTCCACCAGAAACGAATGGAGGTTGAAAACTTTTTGATATAATTTTTGCGCATTTCCGCCGGCAGGGTTGCCAACAAAAATTTGACATAGGAGCGCCAGGTGTGCCCCTCTGGCAAAACGACCTTGCCACAGCCCAAGGCTCTGGTATTGCCGTAAATTGCGCCAAAATTTGCTCCGCGGACGCGCCCGACAACTTTAGCCCAAGTAACCGGTTCCAGCACCCGGTATAAATTCAAACTTTCTTTGGCGCTTTCGTGGTACGGACTGGCAACGCGCATTTGTGCAATCGACAAACCGGCTTTCCAAAACAAATCATAAATCTGGTTATAATCAAACTCAAATTTGGCATTGGCAACCCAAACGTCTTTAGTTGTCCAGTCATAGAGCGGATAAGCATTATAAAGGTTATCTGCCAGCTTGGTCGTCCATTGGCGGTTTTTCAAAATATCTTTGTGCATATTGGCATAAGCGCGGTAACGGTTTAAGGATTCATCGGCGCGAATGCCCAGCAGACAGATACTTTTTCCGGCATGATGATTGGCATACCAAGAGCCAAAAGCCGCGTATAAATCCTCTTGCAGCATTTTTTCTTTATAAAATTCAAAAGGATTATTATTCTTATTAATCACATAAGGAAATTCGGGCATCGGACGCACCCAGCTTTCTTTTTGTGCCTCTTCCCAAGGGTACCAATACATTTGAAAATTGCTGACGGCACAGCGGGAAGCCATCGGCAGGCAGACCCAGAAAGGCTCAATCATGCCGATATTGTTTTCAAACATGCGGGTTACAAAATCAGTCGTCAGCTGATATTGTGCCTCAAAATCCTGATGAAAAACGCCGATTTTGCGCGGAATATGGTGTTTTCTGGCATAATCCAAAACCAGATTTAACAGCAAACCGCTGTCTTTGCCGCCGGAAAAAGACACATAAATATTATCAAAGTTTTCAAACACAAACTTTAATCTGTCTTGCAGCGCTTCATATACATTTATATCCAAATATTTTTTCATAAGCCCAGAGCAGCCTCCCTTGACATCAGGCGACACACGTTATTAAGAACAATTTTTTTACGGTTTAAGTTATCGCGGATAAGATCTTCCAATCCGGTTTTGACCCAGAAGTTATAAATATTGACCCGGCGCGGACGCTGCTGCTGATTGAGATTATACAGACTCTGAACTTTGTCTTTATAATCAAACGTCTGCGAAAAATAGATGATATTATCGCAGGCGTGCAGGCTCAAATTAAGACGGTCGACGCGGTAAGTGCAAAACATGATATTGATATCCTGCTCAAAAAGACGGATAGCTTTGAGTTTGTTTGAGCGGCCGGTCAGCTCGACAAAGCAGCCTTTGACAAAGCCGCCGGATTCTTTCAAAAAGACAATCTCATCAAGATATTTGGTATAAATGATGACCTTTTCGTTGCGGTTTTCAATCTGCTTAACCAAAGCGAATAAAGCCTCAACCTTATTTTTGGAGATTGTGTAAATATGCTGGAATTTTTGCGCCACTTCCATAAAGGCTACCTGACATTTGTCGGAAAGAAACTTTTCTTTTTCCTGCATATAGCTGCTTTCCTCGGCCGGTGTCAGCTCAAAATCCTGATTATGCATATTCAGGTTCTCGTCCCATTTTTTGAGATCAAACTGAAAAATATACGGGCGCATCAGCAAAATCAGATTACGCTCATCTTCAGGCGTCGACCAGCGTTTCCAGGTTTTATAGTTATCATGATAAAAAGGCAGAAAACAATGTGCAAACTGGGTTTCGGTCATTTTCAGAATATTGGAATCAATGAACTTTATCTGCGCATATAAATCAATCAGCCCCTGAGTGAGCGGAACAGTGCTCAAAATCAGCCGGTATTTGAATTTTTTATGAATCGACAACAGGCGCCGCGTGCGTCCGGCTTCGGTGTTTTTAATCGTCAGGCTCTCATCCACAATGCAAAAAGTGCGATATTTGTCGCTGAGATTATAGAGCTTTAAGTATTTTTCATCTGACAAAGACACGGATTCGACCGAAAAAAAGCAGATTTTTTTCATTAAATCGCCGGCATAATACCTAATCATCGGCTTATAACTCGGCGCTGAAAAATAAGCTGCCGGGGCAATCCAGACAATAAAATCAATTTCTTTGATTTTTGAGCAGGCCAAATCAACGGCGATTTTAATTTTCTCGTCGCTGGTATTCATAAAAACGGCACCGGCCTTGAGCTGCGCGAGCTGGCGGCTGGCTTCTTCCAATTGCAGACAAATGCTCATTATTTCAGCTAAATATACATAACCTGTTATATCTGTCTCTTATACACATCTCCGAG
>URWU01000114.1 GCA_900551585.1 uncultured Alphaproteobacteria bacterium
CACTCGACTAGTCGTCGGCAGCGTCAGATGTGTATAAGAGACAGAATGTATGCTTTACAGCAAAAATAATGTTTTATATAGGGTTACATCAATGAAATTGCTTCAAAATGTTAAGAATTATTGCGGAATTTTAACTGTTTCGGCTTTGCTGTGTTCTTGTTCTTCTGCCGTTTTCCCTGATATTATCGAGGAAGACAACGCCGCTGACAGTCCGGTCATGAGCGAAGACAGCAGTTTTGTCGGCCGCAAGAGCAAAAAAATCGAGCTGGCAATGCCGGAAGAGGGCAGCAGCCTCCGGGCTGATGAGCAGAACGTGGCTTATGATGATGAAGACAAAGAACTGGACGCCGCAATGAACAGCGATATGGTTAAAGACGAAGTAACCCCTGCCAAAACCAAACCGATTCAAAAAGCTGAAATCAAAAAAGCCGAGCCGGTCGAAATGCCGCAGAGCACCGATTTGAGCGAAGAAGAAACCATTGTCGAGCCGACAGCCGTCACCGAAGACGACGGAACGCCGAGCGTCAGCTACCGCATGGACACTTTCTACTTCAACAACGGCAGCGCTGTTTTGGATTCTCAGTATAACAAACAGATTCGCAACATTGCCAAACTGGCAAAATCAAAGAAAAATGCCGTTGTCAAAGTTTTGGGCTTTGCCTCAAGCCGCACCCGCAACACCGATGTTGTTTCCCACAAGCTGGCAAACTTCAAAATCTCGGCCGAGCGTGCTGCCAGCGTTGCCAATGCGTTAAAACGTTACGGTCTGCCTGCTTCTCAAATCGAAACCGAAGCTTTGTCGGATTCTGCACCGGCTTATCAGGAGGTTATGCCTGAGGGCGAGCGCCTGAACCGCCGTGTTGAAGTTTATATCACCTATTAATTTTAGGATAAAAATTTGACTCTTTCGGCAGACAACGAGAAATCATTGGGCGGCAACCTTTGGAAACTGGCGCCCGCCAATGAGCGCTCGGTAGAGACAATCTGTCAGCGTTTCAATCTTCCGTATCTGGTTGCCAAAATCCTTACAATCCGCGGGGTATCCATTGAGGATATCGGCAATTTTGTCGAGCCTAAACTGCAGACGCTACTGCCGAACCCGTCTTGCCTGAAAGATATGGAAAAAGCGGCTGTCCGCATTGCCGAAGCCATTACCAAAAAACAAAAAATCGCTATCATCGGCGACTATGATGTTGACGGAGCCACGTCTTCTTCCGTTCTGCGTCTTTATCTTGAATCTGTCGGTATCGAGCCGGAAATCCACATTCCCGACCGCGAGGAGGGCTATGGCCCCAGCCGCATGGCAATAGACGAGTTTGCTGCGCTCGGCGTCGATTTGGTCATTACCGTTGACTGCGGCACCACGGCTTTTGACACTTTTGAATATGCCAAAGAAAAAAATATTCCCGTCATTGTTTTAGACCACCATGAAGCCGAGGTGAAACTTCCGCCGGTTTATGCCGTTGTGAACCCCAAACGTTTAGACGATGACAGCGGTGTTGACTATTTACAGTATATGGCTGCCGTGGGCGTTGTCTTTGTGACGATTGTGGCCGTTAACCGCGAACTGCGCCGCCAAAATTTTTTCAGCGGCACCAATCCCGAACCGAACCTGATGCAGTGGCTGGATTTGGTTGCCCTCGGCACCGTTTGTGACGTTGTGCCGCTCAAAGGCTTAAACCGGGCTTTTGTCCGTCAGGGGCTGAAAATCATGTCGCGCCGCACCAATATCGGCTTAAAAGCTTTGGTTGACAAAGCCGGAATTTCCGAAGCGCCGACAGCTTTCCATTTAGGTTATGTCTTGGGTCCGAGAATCAATGCCTGCGGCCGTGTCGGCGACGCTGCGCTCGGCAATAAGCTGCTGTGCATGCAAGACGAAAATCAGGCAAAAGTTTTGGCCGACAAACTCGGTGAGTTTAACGAGCAGCGTAAAGATATTGAGAGTTATGTCCTTTTAAGCGCTATTGAAATGCTTGAGGGAACGCCGCAGACTTATCCGATTGCTTTTGTTGCCGGCAATGACTGGCATCAGGGCGTTATCGGCATTGTTGCCGGCAAACTCAAAGAACGCTACAATCTGCCGGCTTTTGTCATGTCGATTGAGGCTGACGAAGTCAAAGGTTCAGCCAGATCAATCCCTCAGGTGGACTTGGGCGCATTAATCATTTCTGCCAAAGAAAAAGGCCTGCTGACCAAAGGCGGCGGCCACACAATGGCGGCCGGTTTCTCGCTGAATGAAGACAAAATTGATGAATTCCGCGAATTCGTCGGACAATATGTCAGCGAAAAAATCGGCGGCGAGGCGATTACACCGGTCATTGAGATTGACGGCGAGCTTGACGTTGCCGGCGCCACCGTTGACATGGCTGAAAAACTGGAACTTTTGGAGCCTTACGGTTCCGGCAACAGCGAACCGAAACTGCTGCTTCATCATGTGCGCATTTCCAAAGCGTCAATCATCGGCAGCGGCCATGTCAAATGCTTTTTGGGCTCAGATAACGGCGGCTCGCTGAAAGCCATTGCTTTTCGTGTTGCCGACAACGACATCGGCAATGCCATGCTGATTGCCAAAGGCGAAATTTTTGACGTGGTCGGGGTTTTGCGCCGCGACAACTGGCAGGGACGCAATTCTGTTCAATTTATAATAGATGATATCAAGAGGTGCTAAATGGCCGACGAAGAAATTACGAAAAGAGCAATTAATATCAAAAGAATACGTTTGGAGCGTGAACGGGCTGTTTTCATGAAAGTCGGCGCCAAAATCCGCGCATATCTTTTTACCGGTATTTTGGTCACGGCACCGGTTGCCATCACATTTTACATGGCCTACAAATTCATCTTTTGGGTAGACCGTTTGGTCGGCCAGATGATTCCGCCGCGTTTTCATGAATATATGAACGATATTCTGCCTTTCACCATTCCCGGTTTGGGCTTGGTTATATTGATTCTGGCCTTGATTCTCGTCGGTATGTTTGCCGCGGGCTTCTTAGGCAAGTTCTTCATGCGTCTGGGCGAGTGGATTGTTTATAAGCTGCCGCTCATTTCCAGCGTATATTCTTTGCTCAAACAGGTTTTTGAAACTTTTCTGTCGACCAAAACCCAGGCTTTCAACAAAGTCGTTCTGCTGGAATATCCGCGCAAAGGCATTTGGATTCTGGGCTTGGTCAGTTCCGAGACCAAAGGCGAGGTTAAAAACCTGCTGCCGACCAAGATGTTGAACGTGTTTATTCCGACTACGCCGAACCCGACATCGGGCTTTTTGATTTTTGTGCCGAAAGAAGATACGATTGAGCTGGATATGAGTGTTGAAGACGGCATCAAGTTTATAATTTCAGGCGGATTGGTCGAACCCGGCAATCCAAAACTCAAGGCAAAAAAATAATTTAATACTTTTTTGAACATTGTTTATAAAAAAAGCTTGATTATTTTCTGATTGTGCCTTATACAAACTCATGTTTTGTCTACGCGGCCATGGTGGAATTGGTAGACACGCAACCTTGAGGTGGTTGTGGGAGATATCCCGTGGAAGTTCAAGTCTTCTTGGCCGCACCAATTCAAACAAAAGTTTTGCCCGCTTCACAACCAAGCGGGTTTTTGTTCAAAATTCAATGTCAGGGGAGGTAAGATGAGTAAGCGTATCAAACGTGAATTACTTCCCAAAAAGAAGAAAACCAGCAGAAAAAAGAGAAAAGACAGCCACATCTTAGGTTTGGGACCCAAGATGATTAACTCTATTGTCCATGCTTTGGATGACGGCGACAAAATCCATATCCGCAAAATCGTTGAAGGCTTAAGCGAATATGAACTCGCCCGTTTAATTGAGTCTCTTGACCATACCAAGCGTCAGGAACTGGTTGAAATCCTTGGTGATAAAATCAATCCTGATGTCTTTCCCGAATTAAACGAAGTCGTTCAGGAACAGATTATTGACAGCTTGAATGAAGATCAGGTTGTCAAAATCGTTAATGAGCTCGATTCCGACGAAGCCGTCGAAATCTTGGAGCACATGGACGTTGACGAGCAGGCCAGTATTATCAACCGCTTGTCGCCGGAATTAAAATATCAGGTTAAATCCTCGTTTTCTTATCCCGAAGATTCGGCCGGCCGTATTATGTCGCGCGATTTTGTCAGCATGCCCGATGACTGGAGCGTCAAAGAGGCGCGCCAATATCTTCTGACCGAGCCTGAGTTGCCCGATGAATTCTTTGACATTTTTTTGACCGATTCCAATTTGCACCCGACCGGAGAAATTGCTCTGGATAAATTGCTGCGCGCCAAGCCCGACCAAAAGCTGCGTGATATTATGGATGGCGAAATCTGCCCGATTGACGCTTATACAGATCAGGAAGAAGTCGCCCACATGTTCCGAGAATATGGCTGGATGTCGGCAATGGTTGTCGATAACAACTGTCGGCTTGTCGGTACCATTACCGTTGACGATGTCGTCCACATTGTCCATGAAGAAGCCAGTGAAGATATTATGCACCTGACCGGTACGGAAGAGGGCGATGTTTATAAATCTGTTTTTGAAATTTTCAAATCGCGTTCTGTCTGGCTGGTAACGAACTTATTTGCAACGATTCTGGCATCTTCGGTTGTCCGCGGTTTTCAGGATATTATTGCCGAAGTGTCGACTTTGGCTGTTCTCATGCCGATTGTGGCGTCAATGGGCGGCACGACCGGCCAGCAGACTTTGGCTGTTGTGGTTCGTGCTCTGGCAACCAAAGAGCTGACCTCACGCAATACCATGCGCATGATTGCCAAAGAGTTTTTGGTCGGCGTTTGCAACGGTTCGTTGTTTGCCGCCATGATTTGGGGCGTGACGCACCTCATGTTTCCTGATAAAATCATGATAAGCAACATTATTGCCATCGCCATGCTGTGTAATTTGGTCATTGCCAGTCTGGCCGGAATCCTCATTCCGCTGACTTTAAATAAGTTAAAGGTTGACCCGGCCATATCTTCGGGTGTATTCCTGATAGCCATGACCGATTCCGGCGGCTTTTTCATCTTTCTGGGGTTGGCCAAACTGTTGTTATTCTAAATTAAGTATGAATATCTTTGAGTTTAAGCTTTTTATCTTGCAAAAACTGCGTATAATAACAAAGTTTTTAGCAGGTTTTATTGGAGTTTTAATATGTTACTGGGTCTGAGCGTTGCTCTTGTGATTGTAATTTTGGATCAGGCGACTAAATATTATATCATGAATAGTGTTTTGAACGAATATGGTATTATTAGTTACACCTCATTTTTCAATCTGGTTCGGGCCTGGAACACCGGCGTCAGCTTCTCAATGTTTAATAATTGGGGCAATTGGGGCGTCATCGGCCTGTCGGTTATAGCTTTGTGTATTGTCGGTTTTTTAATCTATTGGCTTTATACTGAAAAAGTTAAACTGATTCAGGTTTCTTTAGGCTTTATTATCGGCGGGGCAATCGGCAATGTTATTGACCGGGTACGCATCGGCGCGGTATTTGATTTTCTGGACGTGCATTTCGGCGGTTACCACTGGCCGGCATTCAATCTTGCCGACAGCTTTATCTGCATCGGCGCGGTATTGATTATCTGCGACGGCCTGCTGGTGCGCAAACTGTCTCTTATACACATCTGACGCTGCCGACGACTAGTCGAG
>URWU01000115.1 GCA_900551585.1 uncultured Alphaproteobacteria bacterium
GACTAGTCGTCGGCAGCGTCAGATGTGTATAAGAGACAGGAATTAGACCGGGCATTGAACGCACATGATTATAAAAATATTGTGCTGTTGGTTATGGACGGCATGGGCTCTGATATGCTGCGCCGTAATCTGCCTGAGAACAGTTTTTTGCGCTCTCATCTCCGGGCCGACATTTCCTCTGTTTATCCGCCGACAACGGCTGCCGCCACCACCAGTATTTATTCCGGGCTGACGCCGAAAGAGCACGGCTGGGCAGGCTGGCAGTGCTATTTTAAGGAATATGACAAGAATATTGAGCTTTTCCGCGATGTGGAATTATATTCCCAGCAGCCGACCGGTACGCATGTCGGCAAAGATTTTCTTGATTATAAAAAACTTTTTGAACAGATTAATGACGCCGGAAAATATCAGGCTCACGGCGTTGCCGTTTTCTGGGGCGATTTTGCAATCAGCTCCTTTGATGATGTCTGCAATAAAATTGCCGAATTATCAGCCGGTCCGGATAAAAAATTCATCATGGCTTATTGGAAACATCCGGACGGCGTTATGCATAAAACCGGCTGTTACAGTCCTCAGACCCAAAAGACAATCTCTGATTTGGATGCTAAAATTGCCGCAATGTCAGCAAAACTCGAAAATACGCTTTTAGTTATTACCGCTGACCACGGGTTGATAGATATTGATAAAGATATCAAGCTCAATGAGATTAAAGAGCTTGATGACTGCTTGCGCCTGCTGCCGGGGATTGAGCCGCGGGCGGTGGCTTTTTATGTCAAACCGGAGAAAAAAGCCGATTTCGAGCAGATTTTTAACAAACATTTTGCAAAAGATTTCATACTCTTGACGGCGGAGGAGTATATAAAACAGGGGTATCTCGGCGAAGGCAAAGAACATCCCAAGCTTCGCGAGTTTTTAGGGGATTATATCGCCATAGCCGTCGGGACGACGATTTTGCAGTACCAGACGCCGGACGGGCTTGAAGCGCCGGACTTTGCAGCGCATCATGCCGGTTTAACCGCCAAAGAAATGGAAGTTCCGCTGATTATTTACACCGTTGATTGATTTTTTGTTGTGTTTTGTCTAAAATTGTGCTAAACATATTCTAATTTCCTTATTACTAATCTTAAAAATATGTTTCACCTTAAATAGTAAAATTATGACAAATTTAAATGTGTCAACAGCAGCGAGCCTTTTCAAAGAAAACGGCCACGACCTGAAAGGCATCTTTCAGTTGCTCTACAACGCTGTTACAAGCGATTACTATCGTAAGAACAGTGCCGTTTCCAACATGAGTTTAGACGGAAGTTCCGGCATTAATTATCCTCTTTGGGATGACGGATGTATTGTCCGGGTCAATATTCTAACTGCTTTGGAAAAATTTGTTCCCAATCTTGATTATGCCCAGGCACGGTTAGTCGAGTTCAATGAGGATTACAAAACCCTCAAAGAACTATCGGTCAAGATTAAGCCCTATGGTTTCTTAGCTTCATTATTCCGCACAAACAAAGAATTGCGGAAATATCTTGAACAAAAAGATATCATTGAAGCAAAAGAGGTGAGTATTGATGAATTATTACAAATTGCATTTTATAAGTTCCAACAGGTTCGTGGGACGAAAAAGCAGTTTGTTGACGGTTTCACGCGCTATCTCAAGCCTGAGACCGAAGAAAAAAAGAAATAAAATTTCTTGCCTGATTATAAAAAAGACAGTCTGCCTTTCAAAGCACACTGTCTTTTTTATGTTTTAAAGCAAATCAGTTTGGCCTTTTCATAATAAATTAAGACCTCAGGCTTATAAGTTACTTCAACTTTGGGAGTAAGGAAGCAATGATAAGAAAAAACTTATATTTATTCGGCTGGCATAATTTTTGTGCCGGATTATGGCTGTTCTCTGCTTTGGCTATTGTCTATTTTGAGCAGATTACCGGCTCTTATGCTTTGGCCATGCTGGCTTTCTCTCTCGTCAATCTGGTGCAGAGCATTTCAGAAATTCCCTGCGGCATTTTTTCTGACCGCATCGGCCGCAAACTGACGCTGCTGCTTTCGGCTGTTATCCTTTTTATCAATATGTTGTTTTGGGCGCTTGCCGGAAACCTGGAGTCCGTGGCGTTATTGTTTATCGGTTCCGCTTTGCGCGGCGTCGGTCTTGCTTTTTTGTCAGGAACGGGGACGGCGCTTTTATATGAAACTTTAGCCCAGCTACGGCAAAGAAAACTTTTTGATACCGTTTTTGCCAAAGTCTGCGGCTATCATCAAATCGGCTTGGTTTTGAGTGCCGTTATTGCCACCGTCGTCACTTACTACGGCAGTTTAAATCTGCTGGCTTGGTTATCGGTCATTCCGGCAGCAGCCAAAATAATCATTGTCTTATTGCTGGTAGAGCCGAAAAATAATTTGGAGGAGGGGATTTCTCCTTGGCAGCAGGTCAAAAAAAGTATTCGCCTTTTTCTGAAAAAGCCCAAACTCCGCAAATATTCTTTGCTGCAAATTGTCAATTCTTCGCTGCAGCTGGCGGTTTTTCGCTTTGAGAGTATGTATTATGAACAATTGATACCGATTTATCTGATTAATATTGCCCGCAGCCTACAGCATGTCATCGGCTGTATCAGCTTTTGGCTGGTGCCGATGGTCAACAAAATCAGTTTTTTGCGGCTGCTGTTTTTCTCTTCAATGGGCAACGCTTTAATTCGTACTCTGGGGTTGATGATGAACAATGCCCTGACGCCGTTTTTCTCGGCCGCGCATAATTTCTTTTATGGCATCGGCCAGACAGCAGAAGTGACCCTCATTCAAAAAGAATATAACAAAGGACTTCGCGCCACAATGGATTCGATTGCCGCATTGTTCGGCGGCGTGTTCATTGCCGCGGCCGGCTATGCTTTCGGTGTTTTTGCCGATTATACGTCGCCGCGTGCCGCTTTGGCGCTCGGTGTCGTTGCTCAGGTCGGAATTGCGCTGCTTTACCGCCGCCTGTTCAAAGTTTATAAATAAAACTTTGACTTTCGCCCAAAATTAAATATCTTAATGCGATAAAGTATAATTTACATATAAAGGATAATATCATGTTACACCCTTGGCATGGTGTGGAAATCGGCAAAAATATGCCTGAGATTATCACCGCCATTATTGAAGTTCCCAAAGGTTCAAAAACCAAATACGAATTAGATAAATTAAGCGGCCTGCTTAAGGTTGACCGCATTCTTTACAGTGCCGTGCACTATCCGGCCAACTATGGCTTCATTCCCAAAACCTATTGCGCCGATAACGACCCGCTTGATATTTTGGTTTTGGGGCAGGAGTCGGTTGTGCCCTTGTCAATTGTCCGCGCGCGTCCGATTGGCGTGATGAAGATGATTGATCAGGGCGAAGCTGATGATAAGATTATTGCTGTTCATGTTGATGACCCGGAATATGCACAGTATAAGTCGATTGATGAGCTGCCGCAGCATTGTCTCAAAACTTTGCAGCGTTTTTTTGAAGACTACAAAGTTTTGGAAAACAAAGAAGTCAAAATCGAAGCCTTTTTAGGCCCGGACGAAGCCAAAAAAGCCGTGGTCGATGCCCGCGCTTTGTATGAAGACTGCAAAACTACATTATCCGGTTACGGAGGCTAACATATTGAAAAGAGGCGGCTGTTTCCGTCTCTTTTTTATTATCTCATTGACATCGGGTAAGAATTACATAAAAATAAACACAGTTTAATGATAAGTGAGTGTAAGATTATGAATCTCTTAAAAAAAATTGCTGTTTGGCAGCAAAATCAGCTCATCACTCCCGCTCAGGGCGAGGCGATTATTGCTTTTGAAAATGAAAACAAAAAGCCTTTGTTGAGTTGGTCCTTGCTGGCTTTGGCGTTTTTCTGCATAGCTCTGGGCATTGTTTCTGTCATTTCGGCCAACTGGCAGGAGATTTCTGCTTCAGTCAAATTGTCGCTTGATTTTATCTTTCTCGTCGGTTTGGCTTACGGCGTTTTTCACACTTACACAAAAGGACAAGACTATTGGTTTGAAGGGCTGTTGCTGCTTTTCACTCTGTTGGTTTTGGCCAGTATCGGCCTGATAGCCCAAATTTATCAAATCCAGCCGCAGGGGCTGCGCGGGTATCTGCTGTGGTCGGTTTTGGTTTTTCCGTTAGTGCTTTTGAGCCGCAAAATAGTGCTGCCGCTTGTCTGGCTGCCGGTTTTCATGTCATCCGTGGTTGATTTTCTTGACCAAATGCCTTTCTTTGCCCGCATTTTCCGCATACTGGAAAATTCTTTTCCTTTCGCCATTTCAATTGCCGGCATTCTGGTTTTTGCTTTTATCTACCGCTTGCTGGCCGTCCACTTCCGCACCCGTCTGGCAGCGCAAATCAGCGCAATGAAGTTTTGGCTGGTGTTTGATATTGCGGTTTTGGTCCTGATGATGGATTTCTTTGCCGGCAACTCTTTCGGCTCCGGTTTTATTGATAAATTGTTCAATAATTACAGCCGGGTCTCAATCGTTGTTATCAGCTTTTTGATTGTCAGTACCATCGGCTTTGGCTACTTCAGCTACAAATATAACTATTCGCGCCTTTTGACCTGCATTTTGGCCATTCTGCTGGGCTTTTCGCTGATATATGTCGCTTTGCCCGATAATGAGGATGTGTTGAATATCTGGGGCTTTTTGCTGAGTATGTCGGTGTTGAGCTGTCTTGTTGCTTATGCTTTGATAAAATCGCGCAACAAATTGCTCAATCTGGCCACGGCTCTGATGGCGCTGCGCTTTTTCATTGTTTACCTGCAGGTTTTCGGCTCTTTGCTGGCGACAGGTTACGGACTGATATTTTCCGGCGTGGTTTTCTTGGGCATCATTTACGCTTGGAGAAAGCTGCAGCTTAATCATCTGATTATCGTAAAGGAGTCAAAATAATGTCAAAATCATCATGGTTAGCTTTGGCTCTGGCCTTTCCGATAGTTGTTCTGGGCGTTTGGGCGGCCAAAACCGATTATCAAATTAAAAACGCCCCCGAGATTACCATTCGTGCCGAAGGCTATGATCCGCGCAACTTAATCTCCGGACATTATCTCAATCTGCGCCTGAACTGGCAGGAGACAGACTGCAGTCAGTTCAAAGACAATCTCTGCCACCCCGGCCGTTTTAACAGCATTTATGCTTATTATCTGCCGGAAGATGCCGCTGCGGAAATGGACCGCATTATCCGCCGCCGGAATGTCAAAATTGATTTGGTTTTTGCTTATCCGAAAAACAAACAGCCTTATCTCAAAAAGTTGCTGGTCAATGGCGTCAAATGGAAAAAGTGGCTCAAAGAAAACGGCCGCAAAAAATAACCAAAATCGGTACAAAAGTACCGATTTTCATTTAAGGAGTACAATATGAAAAAAGTATTGTTAGGGATTATTGTTTTTGTGATTGCAGGAATAGGTATATGGAAGTTGCAGCTGACAAAGCAATCTTCGAGTGTTGATAAACAAATTATTAAAATCGGAGCTAGTTTGCCATTAACCGGAAATCTGGCAGTCTATGGCAAAGCTTTGCAAAAATCTTTAGAGCTTTCTTTGAAAGATGCAAATAAAAAAAGTTTGAAATATGATTATAAATTGGTTATTGACTGTCTCTT
>URWU01000116.1 GCA_900551585.1 uncultured Alphaproteobacteria bacterium
CGTCGGCAGCGTCAGATGTGTATAAGAGACAGATATGGAAGATATTTATAACGTTATCTGCCGGTAAAAAAAAGAGCTTCCGTCGGGAAGCTCTTTTCAATTATTTAAGAATTCATTGTATTGAAAAAGTCATTATTATCTTTGGACTGTTTCAATTTATCAAGCAGGAATTCCATACCGTCGGTCATGCCCATCTGCATAAGAACACGGCGCAAAACCCACATCTTGGACAAGGTTGCTTTATCAACCAGCAATTCTTCTTTACGGGTTCCGGAACGGGTAATATCAATCGTCGGGAACAGGCGTTTATCGGTGAGTTTTCTATCCAAAATGATTTCAGAGTTACCGGTACCTTTGAACTCTTCAAAGATAACCTCATCCATACGGGAACCGGTATCAATCAAAGCTGTGGCAATAATCGTGAGAGAACCGCCTTCTTCAACATTGCGGGCAGCACCGAGCAAACGTTTCGGGCGCTGCAAAGCATTAGCGTCAACACCACCGGTCAAAACCTTGCCTGATGACGGAATAACCGTATTATAAGCGCGTCCGAGACGGGTGATTGAATCGAGCAGAATGATAACATCTTTTTTGGTTTCAACCAAGCGTTTGGCTTTTTCAATAACCATTTCGGCAACCTGAACATGGCGGGCGGCCGGCTCATCAAAAGTAGAGGAAATAACTTCGCCTTTGACAGAACGGGTCATATCGGTCACTTCTTCAGGACGTTCGTCAATCAGAAGCACCATCAGATAAGCTTCCGGGTGGTTGGTGGCAATTGCATGCGCAATATTCTGCAGCATAACGGTTTTACCGGTTCGCGGCGGAGCTACAATCAAGCCACGCTGGCCTTTACCCTGCGGCGCAATTAAATCAATAATGCGGGTGGTATAATCTTTTTCACCGCAGATGATGTCAAAATCTAATTTTTCAGTGGGATAAAGGGGGGTAAGGTTATCAAAATTGATACGGAGTTTAGAAAGTTCGGGATCTTCATAATTAATACGGTTGACTTTTGTCAGAGCAAAATAACGTTCGTTATCTTTTGGGGCGCGGATTTCGCCTTCCACCGTATCTCCGGTTCGTAATCCGAATTTTTTAACCTGAGAGGGCGAAACATAAATATCATCAGGCCCTGCAAGATAGTTGGATTGGCTGGATCGTAAAAAACCGAAGCCGTCTTGCAGAACTTCGATTGTCCCTTCGCCATAGATTATGTTGTCTTCGCTGGCCACTTTTTTGAGAATGGCGAACATTAAATCTTGTTTGCGCATGGAAGAAGCATCTTCAATGCCCAAGTCCTCGGCCTGAGTTAACAGCTCTTTCGGGGATTTTTGTTTTAAGTCTTTTAAGTTCATTCTTACCTTGATTTCTTGGGAATAAGTTGCGGCAGTTAAGCTTTTGTTAAATATTGTTTGTTAACTGTCTTCTGGTAGGTGAGTTTTTTATATTATGTAATTTGATTTTTGTCAATAAAGTTTTGGCAAAAGAACAGTGAGTCGAAAAGTCTTTCCTGCTTGTTAATTTCTCAGGCAGTGATGTGAAATTTTATTCACAGCCCCGCAGGGCTAACAATATATTTTTAAAATAATAGTAGTTGATAGTATATGCCGGTGAATCCTGTGCATTAAATTTCGTCCTCACAAATATCCACAGTTTAACGTTTTGTTAATAAGTTTGTGAATCAGATTCCGAGCGGATTCGTTTTTTCTTTTCAATTCATAGAGATAAATTTGACAATAAAAATATTAACCCTTTGTTAATAGATTCCGTTATTCACATAATGAATTGCGGTTAATTAAAGTTATTAACCTGTATATAACTTATATATATAAATTTGTTTTATGGTGATTAAATTGTATAAACACTATGAGGACAGCCAGTTATACACAAAAGGTTAAGAAACTGTGTATAAGCGGTTTAAGTCTTTGTTTATCTTTATCTAATCGCTGATTTTGATAATTAAAGGCTTTTTTCAAAAATTTTTTAAGGGTTTCATTTATGAAGCTGATTGCGATTACCGGTTCTATCGGCTGCGGAAAAACAACCATCGCTAAAGAATTGAAAAAACTGGGATATACTGTTTTTGATGTTGATGGCTGGGTGCGCCGTTTATATTTTAAACGCGATTTTATTGCTACAATCGTTAAGAATTTTCCTGAAACGGCCGTTGACGGCGTTTTTAACAAAAGAAAACTCAGAAATGTGGTTTTTGATGATAATTTAAAGCTGAAAAAACTGGAAAGTTTAATTCACCCGTTTTTGAAAGACCAGCTCAAAGAAGTTATCCGTAAAAATGCATTCAGCGATGATTTGTATTTTCTTGATGTGGCACTGCTGTTTGAAATGGGCTGGGATAAATACTGCGATTTGATTATGGTGGCCGATGTTGACAGCGAAATCCAAAAACAAAGGGTGATGAAACGCGATAATGTGTCGGCTGAGCATTTTGAAAAGATTAATAATGTGCAGATGAGCCAGGCCGAGAAAATTGCCCTGGCCGATGTTGTGATTGAAACCGATGTGCCGCTGAATTTTATCAGAGTTCAGTTGTTGAGTGTTATTGAAGGGTTAGATTAATGGTAAGAGAGATTGTATTTGATACGGAAACAACCGGTTTTGACGCAAACAAAGGTGACCGTCTGGTTGAAATCGGCGCGATTGAGCTGGTTAACCATCTGCCGACCGGCAAGGTTTATCACCAATATATTAACCCGCAGCGCGAGGTTCCGGAAGATGCTTTCAAAGTACACGGTTTGTCTTATGAATTTTTGAAAGATTTCCCTACTTTTGACAAGGTGGTTGATGAATGGCTGGATTTTGTCGGCGAAGATTCAATTCTGGTTGCGCATAACGCTACTTTTGATATCAACTTCTGCAACTATGAGCAAAAAGCCCTCAACAAAACAGAATTTAAGTGGGACCGAGTGATTGATACGTTGGAAATTGCCCGTAATATGTTTCCGGGTTCTCGTGTCAATTTGGACGCGTTGTGCCGCCGTTTCGGCGTTGATAACTCCAATCGTACCAAACACGGCGCACTGCTTGATGCCGAGCTTTTGGCTGAGGTTTATCTGGAGTTAATCGGCGGTCAGGAACCGAGCATGATGTTTGATGACAAGAAAACGTCTTCATCATCAGCTTTTTCCGGAGCCAATGTTAAACGCAAGTTTCGCGAAGCCCGTCAGTTTACTTTGACTGATGAAGAATTGCAGAAACATAAGGAATTTTTGGAAAATAAACTCAAAGGAGCGATTTGGCTGGCCGAAGAAAAACCGGCTGAATAACAAGTTAAGTCCTGAGACTATCTTTTTCTTCTTAACAAAACATATAAAGCGCCTTCACCGCCGTCTTTTATCTGCGCATAGCTGATACTGAGGATTAATGGGCGCAGCTGCGGGCTGTTCAGCCATTGCGGTACTTTTTCGCGAATAATGCCGTGTTTGGTAAAAATGTCGTCTTCCGGATGGGACAAGCCTTTGCCGGTGACTATTAAAATGCAGCGCAAGTTTTCAATATAAGCGTTTTTTACAAAGTTTTCGACAGCATTCCAAGCTGCGTCTTCGGTATAACCGTGCAAATCCAAACGGCGTTCAATCCGGAATTCACCGCGGCGAAATTTTTGAGCCGTGTTGCGGTCAATGTCTTTGAGGGTTCCGATTGCCAGTTCATCAAGTTTGTTGCCGGAATAAACTTCTGCCGGATTGATACTGTTGCGGATAGGCGGCAGTTCCGGCGGTGCTTTTTCAATCAGCAGCGGCTGTTTGGTTTTTTTTATGTCCTTGGTGATTTGTGCCCAAAAATCTTCGTCTTCATCAGCGAGCGGCGGCAGGTGTTTTTTCATTTTCTGAGGTCTTTTCCTGAGGTTCTTCAAGCATATAATCAGCAAAATTCAAAACGACGAATTCTTTCCAATCGCCGTCAGGGGCAACACAGCCGAGCTTCTTGTTTTCGGCATTGACCAATACAATTCCGCCGAATTTCCATAATTGTTCGCAGTTATCATAAGAGGAAGTGAGATATTTCTTGGTTCTTTCGATGACGATACGATAAAGTTTCTTTTTGAAATAAGTGGAATAAACAATAATCATGGCGATAATGAAGAGCAAGCCGAAGATGACGCCGACGGAAATGATTAAAATCAGGCCGATGAGCACCGGAACCAAAATCGGCAGCAGGCATTCCCAGGGATTATAAATTGGCGAGCCGGGACGGTTGACTTTGCCATAATCCAGATAAAGGCGCAGTTTGTCCTGAGCCACGGCTTTTTGCAAAGCTTTATATGTCATGCTATCGGCACGGTTACGCATTTATTTAACCTCCGTGTTTTTGGGCAGTAAAATATAATATTGGCCGGGAGCGTGCATTCTTCCGGCTTTTTCCAAAATGTCATCGCCGCCGCTGCCCCAGAAATAGTCGCCGCGGACAGCGCCTTTAATTGCACCGCCGATGTCTTGGGCAACAACCAGCTTGTTGATTTTTTCTTTATCCGGTCCGGTGGTTTCCAACCATAATAAAGAGCCGAGCGGGATAAAAGTTTTATCAACGGCCAAAGAGCGTCCGGCTGTCAGCGATACACCCTGAGCACCAATCGGTCCGTCAGAATCCAACAGGCGGTGAAAAACATAGCGGTGATTTTTGTTCATCGGCACCAAAGCCTGATCAAAATTTTCTTTGAGCCATTTTTTGATATGGCCCATTGAGGCCTGACCCGGTTTGATTAAGCCCTGTTCGAGCAAAATGGAACCAATTCCTTTGAAATCTCGGCCATTATTTTCGGCATAGCCGATACGGATTTTGCTGCCGTCTTCCAAAGTGGCAACGGCTGAGCCCTGAATTTGCATGACATAGATGTCGACATAGTTGTCAGACCAGAGGATGACAGGCGCGTTTAGGTCCTGATTGTTGATTTCATCACGGGTGAAATAAGGAACCAACTTTTGTTTTTCAATGCGGCCGACCAGCCTTTTAGCCGGCAGAGAAGGGTCAAACTCCCTGAGATTGACTTCAATCAGGTCATTGGGGCGGCCGTAAATCGGATATTTATATTTATCGCTTTTTTGATATGAAGCGTGAAGCTCTGATTCATAATAAGAGGTGAATTTTCCTTCCGGCGCGCCGTTATAAGTTACCAGCCACGGGGTAAAATTATTTTCAAAAAATTTACGGTATTCCTTGGGTTGAACTTTGTTCAGTTTGCGGCATAATGCGACATAATCCCGGGTTTTGATTTTAACTTCGGCATTGCCGAGATATTCAGAAGAGCTCAAATTTATTTTTTCGCAGGATTTTTTGAACGCTGTTATTGCATCTTGCAGGTTATCTTTTTTCCAACCTTTCAGATTTTTGAAAGAAGCTTTTTCCAGCTTGACGGCCGGCGTTTCTTTAGGCGTAGGCTGCTGTTCTTCTTTTTTTTCACAGGAAAGAAGCAGTAGGCAGAGGCAAAAGATTTTTAATAGTCTGAAAGTCATTTATTTTTTAGTGGATACCAGCATCCAGTTAGGGTTGGTGGAAGTAAGCGCTTTTTCAAAAGTCCATTTGTCATTGATTGACTGAATATATTGGTCGTCGCCTTCAATGACCTTTCCGGCAGCGT
>URWU01000117.1 GCA_900551585.1 uncultured Alphaproteobacteria bacterium
TAAATATAGTTAATGTTTGAAAGCAGAATAGGCGAAATAGATTAAAATTCTTTTAAATTTATTAAATTTTTTACTTGCAAATAAAAATAAATCGCTGTATTAAAGCTTCTGTCGTCAGTTACTTATGCACCCGTAGCTCAATTGGATAGAGCATCTGACTACGGATCAGAAGGTTGTGAGTTCGAATCCCGCCGGGTGCGCCATTAAAAAACCCTCCATCACGGAGGGTTTTTTGTTTGCCTGTTTTAGACAGAGATTTGTTTCAGGCTCCGGCCTTCTATGATTTCAGCAACAGACTAAAAAAGCAAAAAGGCCGCCGAAAAGCAGCCTTTCTTGATATTCTTTGTTGGTTACGATGCCATGAATTTGAACCAACAGTCTTTAATACATTTCCAGGAATAGTAAAGTCCGATAACAATACCTACGATTCCCAATATAACACCGACTGTTACTTCATCACCAAACCCTAATAATGATTTGGTGCAACCCCCGATGATTCCTCCCCCCAAACTTCCCACATAAAAACCTAAAGTAGGAAATATAAATAAAGAAAGGGCACTCATGATTGTAAAAAGGACAAAATTACCTTTTACAAAGAGGTTGATAACAAGAACTACGCAAACAACACCCACAATAATTAATAAAGCATTCATTTTATAAAATTTTTAGTTTAACATTCAATTTAGTAGACACAAAAGCAAATAAAATTATATTCAGCAATATTAAGTATATTAGATTTTGGGCATTCAGTCAACAAGTTACGCTGACCACACCTCATCACCCAGCTGGACAAAAGGGTTCCGCCGAAAAGGTTTCCCCTTCTCGGCATAAAAAAACCCTCCGCAGCGGAGGGTTTTTCGTTTGCGAATAACAGATTTTCAGAATCAACGGACAATTTCCTGACAAAGCGGATAATTGCGTCCCTTAATCCCTAAATAAGTATCCCCGCGTTTTTGCAGGAAAGTTACCTGTGTGGCCAGATTCTCAAAACGTTTGCCGGAATCTGACGCAACACGAGTCAAAACATTATTGACGCCGTTAATACGGATAATCATCGAATCGTCATCAAGCATTTCGGTCATAATGACCTGCTCGCCGCATTTATATTCGGTTTTATCTTCAACTTCAACTTGATTGGCGCAGCCCCAGATTAACAGCGGCAGAAATAAAGCCAGATATTTTTTCATGTCAAAAATCCTTTCTTATGACTAACTCAGCTCATCTTTGAGATAATTATCTGCCGATGATTATCAAGCTCGCAGAAAGTTTTAGTATCCGGCTTATGAAAAAACCGTGAGTTTCAATCTCACGGTTTTTAAGTATTTAAGCAACGAACAAATCTTTGATTTTATCAAAAAAGCCTTTTGATTCCGGCTGACAGGTATCGTCTTTGCTGATTGAGCGAAATTCTTCCAACAGTTCTTTTTGACGCGGCGACAGATTAACCGGCGTTTCAACCCGCAGTTTGACAAACAAGTCGCCGCGGCGTGTCGAGCGCAGCATTGTCATACCCTGGCCTTTGAGTTTGGCAACCTGATCATTCTGTGTACCGGCTTCAATATCCAGCTCCAGTTTTTCGCCGTCTATTGACGGAATCTCAATTTTGCCGCCCAAGGCCGCGCAAGTCATCGAAATCGGCACGGAAGCATATAAATTTGCCCCTTCACGGGTATAAAGCTTGTGGTTTTTGACGCTGATGAAGACATATAAATCACCGTTCGGGCCGCCGCGCAGTCCGGCTTCGCCCTCGCCGCTTATACGCATACGGGTTTCGTCTTCAACTCCGGCCGGAATTTTGATTTTGAGGGTTTTCTCCTGAGCGATATAGCCTTCGCCGTTACAGGTTTTGCACTTGTCTTTAATCAGACGGCCGCTGCCCTGACATTTTGGGCAGGTTGTCTCGACAATAAAGAAGCCGCCCTGCTGACGGTGGATTTTACCGCTGCCGCGGCAGTCCGGACAAATCTCAGCCGCTTTGCCGTCGGCGGTTCCGTGGCCATGGCAGGCTTCGCAAATCTTGGTTGTGGGAATTTTGACTTCTTTTTCAATACCGGTAAAAGCTTCTTCCATTGAGATTTCAAGATTATAGCGCAAATCTGCCCCGCGTTCCGGCGCATTCGGATTAGCCTGACGGCGGCCGCCGCCCATAAAGTCAGAAAAAATCTCCGAAAAAACGTCCGAGAAACCGCCCGACCCGAAATTGAATTCAAAACCGCCGAAAGGATTGCCCCCGGCTCCGCCCATGCCACCGGCAAAAGCCTGATGGCCGTAGCGGTCATAAGCCGCCCGTTTCTGGTCGTCTTTCAAAATCTCATAAGCTTCATTTATCTCTTTGAACTTGCTTTCAGCTTCTTTATCCCCGGGATTGCGGTCGGGGTGATATTTCATGGCCAGGCGGCGGTAAGATTTTTTTATCTCGTCACCATTGGCATCGCGGCTGACTTCCAGCAGTTCGTAATAATCTTTTTCAGTACTCATGGCTCTTCAGTTAGTTATTAAAATCGTAAGTTATTTTCTATGTAGGATTTTTATAAAGACAAAGCAAGTGTTTTGCAAGCAACTAATTAAAAATTAAGCATTTTACGTTACACTTTTGTTAAACAGAACAAATATAGACAAAATAATTTGCCAAAAAGCATTATTGGTGGTAAGATTGTTTTATATTTTAGGCGGATTTTTGGAGAAGAGCCATGGCTAAAGTTACCCAAGCTTCACTGCATGAAGACAAAGAATTCCTCGAATTTATCAAAAATGAATATGGTTATGAAACAATTGAAGACGTTCCGTCGTTTGAGATGAACGCCCTCATGTATAAATATAAGGCTCGTATCGATGACCTGGACGAGCAAGATTTCACCGACTTTGCAAGCATTAATGATGAGGAAAAATTAAAAGACATCGCGGCTGTTTATTATCCGGAAAAAGATTTTAAGGAAATGAAAACCGAAGATGTGATTTTTGTTCAATCCGTTGCCAAAGAGTTAGACAAGAATCCGGAACTCAGCCTCGACAAAATCGTGACCGGCAAACAAAGCGTTGAACAGAGCGATAGTCAGGAAAAAGGGCAGAATACCGCTATTTCAGAAATCGGCCTTGAAGATGTTAAAGAAAATTCTCTGCAGGCCGAAGATGAGGGACTGCGCAGCCGCAGTCTGAATTCTGACAGCAACGAGTTTATTCTGGACCGGGTCAAACTCGAAGTTCTGCATGAATCTCAGGTTATTGATGACCAAACTTTTCAAAAGGGTATTGCCTCTCCGGAAGCAGCTGTCAACGTTTTGGAAGTGACCGCAGATTTTGATGAACAGCAGGCGAATGATTATGCCGAAGGCGTTGCCGAGAAAATGCTGAATAATCAGGAACTTTTCGCTATCATGCCGCCGCGTTTTGCCGCCAATCTTTATGAAAAACGCCAGCAGCATGTTGCCGCCGAACTGCAAAAAAATCCGCAGGCCGATGTCAGCAAAGAAAACAGTGATATTGCCAAACTGGAAGAATATATGGACAGCCGCTCAAAGGAGCTGGCTGACGAAACCGGATATTATTTCGGCGACTATACCAATGTCGGCGATACTTATAACGGTTATATGGAAATGTTTGCGGCCAGAGAAAAATATATGGCCAATGACGCCAAAGCACCGCAGCTGAAACAGGATATTGCCAAAAACCGCGAAGTTTTGAACGCAATGATTAACGAATATGACCAGGAATGGAATATTCAGAATATCAGCGCCAATGACGAAGCCAGAATGAGCCAGCGCTTTGACGAGCTGGAAAAAGCCCTGCCAGCAGTTGAGCTTGACGACAACGCCATGAAGTTAGTCAGCAACTTCAAGTTCCTTGATGCCGAAGGTAAAGTTGAGCCTCAATTTGCAGCCCCAGACGGCAGTTTGTCTGATGTTTGGCAGGAAGGTTACAAAGTTGCTCCGGACAGCAAACTGGCTAAAGCAATTTTGATGACCAAAGAAAATTATATGCTGCAAGATTTGACGGCAACAACGAAAATTGAGCCGCAGACTCTGCAAAAAGAAATCAGCGAAAGACTGCCCGAGACTTTGTTTGCGCTGCATGTGGCGGATAAAACCGTTCAGGGCGCTCTCGAAAATCCGAAAGAATATACCGATAAAAAGTTTTTGGTAAAATTTGTCACCGAACTAGGCAATATTGAAAAACCGCTGAAAATCAGCGATGTCGGTTATAACGCCGGTTTGGATTCTTTGGTTGATCAGGCAGCTGCGGCAGTTGACCGTATGGCTGACCCGAAAAAACTGGGACGCAGCAGCGGCGTTGTTACCAAAGCCCTGAATCCAATCAGCAAAATCGACCATCGCGCTAATGACCGTAGTCTGAATGATACCAAGAAAAGCAAGCGCGAAATCCGTATTGAACTGTTAAAACGCACGGCCAAGAGCGGCCTGTCTGCCTTTTTGGTTTCCGGCGCAATCACTGCCGTCGGTGCGGCAACCGCTGCCGATGCAAGCTTAACCGCTGCAACAATGGGCATGAACAAAGTCGCCGGTGCCGTTATCGGTACAACGCTGGCAGCAACCATGCTGACCCGCAATATTATCCGCTGGCGCAAAATGCGCAAAGAAAACGGCCAAAAAGCCGGTCTGTTATCAATGATTAAGGAACCGCGCCTGATGTCTACAATGGCCACAACAGCCATGGGCGCCGCCGCTCTCGGTTTTGCAATGTCCGGCAACCCCGGCGTGGCAGCGGGCCTTGGTTACGGAGCTATGGCTCTCGGCGTCGGTACAGGTATTGTTCTTAATGCCAAAGACGCCGTCAAATCAGGCCTCGGCGGCTGGGAAGCTGCCGGTTGGGCGGCTTTGCAGACGGCGGTTACCGTCGGTGCCGGTTTTGCCGGACGCGCGACAGCCAATGCGGCAATTGATTTTTATAATAAGCAAAATCCTGACAATGATTTATTCCAGCATAAGGAAAAAATCGGTTCTCATATGGAAAAAACCGGCACAGAAACGGTTATTGATTATCCGAAGCTTGAACAAAATGCCGAGAAATTTCTTGAAAACAACTGGTATAAAGATCATCCGGACTTACTGAAAACTCAAATCGGAGCCTTGGAAGCAGCCGGCGTACCAAATCCCCACCATGTATTGCTGACTGCTATTGACAGCGGTATGACTGCTCCTGATGATACACCTATGTTTGACGGCTCTACAAGCCAAGGACAACATACTGTTTGTACTCAGGAATGGGCAAGACATGTCGGTGTCTCTTATGACGATGTTCAAACCATGCGCCATTTGTTTAATAACGACGGCAGCGTTAATCTTGATGCCGCACAGGCTTATAAACATCTGGCTCCGCATATCGGCGAAGACAACTTTATTACCAGAATGGATCCGCGTCCGGTTATCCGCGAACTTTATGGGGACCGCGAATCGACTTATGACCATAACGGAAAAATGCCGACCAAAGAAATTGATACTTTCAAAAAGGTTGATGATTACGGTATGGTTCGCAATGAATCCGACCTCGGCCTCGGCATGGTCGGTATCATGTCTGTCTCTTATACACATCTCCGAGCCCACGAGACGGAGCTACAT
>URWU01000118.1 GCA_900551585.1 uncultured Alphaproteobacteria bacterium
GACAAATGCAGTGAATTAACACATTTAGGGGCATATTCTTAATCTTAATAATATTTTTAATGCTGATATTTATAGCATAATTTGCTCATCCGGTCAATGACTAAATTGACAAAAAAATACAACTAATTTGTCAAGAATGGCTCACCCTGATTTTTCATTTGATAACTTTGCTAATTCTGTTGTTTGAACGCACGTTTTTGTATAGAAATGAAAGCATTGATATATCAAGGATTATGGTTTTGGCTAACAGAGTTTGGAGCATATTGGGCGGTTTAGGCCTTTTAGCATGGAGCGGTCAGGCAATGGCCGGAATGGCTCCGGCAAACTTTGGCGCTATGTATAATTTTGCCGCTCAGGGCAAAATAAATGTTTTGAAAAATGCCGTTGACCGAGGAATGGACATTGACAGTGTCAATCATAACGGTTTTACGGGATTGTGTGTGGCGATTTATCGTCAGGATTATGCGGCGTTTAAGGTTTTCAAAAGTCTGGGAGCCGATGTCCGCCACAGTTGTGTTAAAAAAATCCCTAAAGAGAGATACGAAGCTTTTGTCAACGGGGCATCAGGCCAGAGAGCTTATGCGCAGAGATATGCCGGCGGCGGTGCGGCAGCAGGCGGTTATCGTCAGGATTACGGCAATTATCAGCATAACCGCGTGAGCCAGGGGCGTTTTGGCCACGTTGATTATAATCCTGATGACGAACCGCTGATTTCATCTGATACGGCCTGGACAATCGGCGGCGTGGCTTTGGTAGCCGGCGGCATTGCCGTGGCTTTAAGCGGGGGCGGCGGCAGCGATGATGATAATCCGGAAGCGTCTATCATCTCGGGTTTGCACGGTGTGCCCGGAGCTCCCTATAATGTTGCCGATAATATTAATAAAAATGTTTTGGAAAGTTCATCGGCGGATCAAAGCCGTTACTGGGGTGTTTATAATCCGGATAACAAGAATATTATTAACCGCAAGGATATTACCGTTAATAATATTACAACAAATCCCGATGACAACAAAGACCATTGGGGTGGTATTTTTGCCGAAAACGGGTATGTTTATAATACCGGTGATATCAATATCATTTCCAGCGGCAAATACGGCAAAGGTATTATGTCTTGTGTGGTCAGCGTTTATAATCCCGATAATACGGCTTGTATTGTCAATGCGGCTAATCCGGTTGCCGGAGATATTTATAATGCCGGCAATATTACAATTGCCGCAGACCAGAGTATGGGTATTTTTTCTTCAACGACTAATCAGATTACCAACAGCGGCAAAATTACCATGACGGGAGATAATAACTCCGGTATCTGGGTTTTGGGTAAAGGTAATGTGACTAATAACGGTCAAATTATCTTAACAGGTACGAATGATACGTTTTTGGCCGGAGCAATGACGGCGGTTTGGATTTCCGAGGGCGGTAATATCGTCAATAATGGCGAAATCAAGGTGACATCGGCCGGCAGCGGCGGTATCGGCGTTTATACGAAAGACGGCAGCATCAGCAATAACGGCAAAATTACGTTAAGCGGCGGCGGAACAGCCGTGAAAGTTTACAAAGGCGATGTGACCAATAACGGTTCGATTGAGGTTGAAGGCAGCGGCGGTATCGGTATCAAGGTTGATAACAGCGGTAAGGTTGTTAATAATAACAATATTAAAGTGACCAACGGAACAGCCGGTATCAAAGGAGCAGGAGATGAGATTATTAATGCCAAAGGGGCGATTATTACCACAATCGGCAGCGGTACTGGTATCTTGACCGACGGTAATGTGACCAATAACGGTATGATTAATGCGGCCGGAGCCGGAATTTCCGGAGCGGAAGTGACAAACAGCGAAACAGGCATGATTATTGCCGGTTCGACCGGTATTTCGGGTTCAACGGTGACCAACGACGGTATTATTGAGGCTTCAACAGGTATTTCTGCCAGCAGTCAGGGAATCAATAATGGTACGATTACTTCCAAAGGCACGGCCATGAACGGCGGCACAAGCGGCAGTCTGGAAAATAAGGGAACTATTAAAGCCGGCCAGACAACGACGGCTACGGCAATGATTACCAAAAGCGGAGATTTAACCAACAGCGGAACAATTATAAATTCCGGAACGGTTATGGATTCACAAAGCGGTACGATTACCAACAGCGGTAATATTTCTAATGAAGGAACTTTCTCTACCTGGGATGAGGCAACTCTGCAGACCAATACCGGAACAATCACCAATGAGGGAAGCGTTATCACCAATATTCTGGGTGTTCTGGGGTATATGACTTCACAAACGACAGACGGTGAAACAACTTATACGCCGGCAACCCTGACTTTTACCAACAGCGGCACATTAACGGTTAATAACGGTAATGCGGGTGTATATGTTGCAGGCGGTCATCTTGAAACAGATGATGACGGCAATGTGACGGGCAAAACGGAAAGTACTTTGACTTTTAATAATACCGGAACAATTACCGTTAATAATACCAACGGCGGTCCGGCCAGCGGCGTTATGGCCTTGAATCAGGCAACGATGACAAATGACGGTTCAATCATTCTGAAGAGTAACGGCACCGATCCGGTCATGATGGGTATGTGGGCGGATAACGGAACATTGACCAATAATAAGACCATTAAGATTGATGCTTTTGACTCAACAGGCGGAACGGCCGGAAACATTGCCGGAATGTATGTGCGTAAAGGTGAGATTATCAATAACGGCGAAATCATTATTAATGCCAATAATGCCTATGGTATGTATGTGAAATATACAACCGAGAATTGGGAAACGCCCTTGGAAGCAGATGATAACACGGTCTATGCCCAAGCGACGAATAATGGTTTAATCGTTATTAACGGTGAGAATAATATCGGTATGGTTGCCGACGGCAAAAATGCGGCTTTGACCAACAAGGGAACGATTGAGGTCAAAAAGCCAAATGTGACGGATGTGTTCCATAAAGAGGGAGACGAGGTTACCGAAGCCGGAACCTGTTCAGAATTTATCTGTCTTAAGAATAATGCCCAGTATATTAACTCCGGTACAACCACTTCGGCTTATGCCATGAATTTTGATAATTGGGGCGAGGGGCGTGTCGTGCTCGGTAAAGACGGCGTTTTTGAGGCGCCGGAAATCTCGGGAAATGTTATCGCCTCTGCTGATATCGTGACCGGAAGTAATGAAGAAATCTACCAGACGGAAAAAGCTTTTACCGGTGAAGACAAGGGGATTGTTGTTGATTCCGGTTCCTATATGTTTAATGCCTCACTTATTGACAATGGTGACGGCAGCAAAGACGTGGTCATGGAGCGTAAAAACTTTAATGAAGTGACGGATAAAGCTTCGGTTGCGGATTTTCTGGAACAAAATTATGTCAACGGCAATAACAGCGAATTTTTTGATATGCTTAAATCCGCCGGAAGTGCCGGAAGCTTTTCAACTCTGACAACACAGAATCTCGGATTGGACTTTTTCCCGAATTTTGCCAAACAGAATCTTGATGTCATGAAGAGCCTGAACCGCAATATCAATAATACGGTTTTAGCTAATGCTGATTTGAAAGACGAGCGGGCGATCGTCGGTTATGATAATCTGCACCGCGAGCAGGACGGAACCTCTGAACTGGCCGGATACAGAGATGATGTTAATACGGTTTACGGCATATTTGACAAGAAATATGATAATAATCTGCGTTACGGCTGGGGCCTGAGTTATTCTAAATTCAACAGCCGTTATGACCGCGGCGGCAAGCGTAATGAAAATATCATTCAGGTTTTTGCGCCGATTATCTACGAAAATAATGCTTATCAGTTTATCTCTACGCCGCGTTTGGGTTATGGCTGGGGTGATTATACCCGCTTTGGCGGCGCAGGGGTTTTCAGTGCCGATATCGACAGTTATTACTATGGTTTGGCTAATGAGCTGCGGCATGAAATAGATCTTGAATATCTGGTTTTTGAGCCGATTTTCGAATTTAATATTTTAGGGCTTTATCAGGGCAGTATGAAAGAAAACAAACAGCTCGATATTGGCAGCAACAACAATCTGTCGGTTGAAGCCGGTGTCGGTCTCTATGCCAAAAAAACTTTCAAATTCGGCGAAGATGAATTACGTCTGCGTGCCGGCGGTACGGTTTATCATGAATTTGGTGATCCTTACGCGACGATGAAAGCCAATATGTATGGCATGAGCGGAGAATACAATCTTAACAGCTATTCTGTTCAGCGTAACAGGGCTGTTCTCAGCGCTCGTGCGGAATATCAGCATAAGCAGGCTAATATCTATGGCCAATTCAATAAGTATCTTGAAGATGACGGCGGCTATGAAGTTAATGCCGGCCTTAACTGGTCCTTCTAGTCGGGAACGTGCGACAGCGAAAAGTCAGCTGACGCACGGCCTCCGCTGTCGGCGCAGAATCTTATTACCCGGAGATTATCTTTCCCCGAGCGGAGTCAAAGGGGCTCAGTAAATTAATCAGGCTGAGGTTTTGGGCAAGTTCAACATGACATAAAGAAGATTATTTTATCGTTCTTTTCACAAGATTTGCATAGATATCTTTCTGTAAACAGAGGCTAAATCGGCTAAACCTAACGGTTTGGTGTGGCTTGTCGGTGAGGAGCAGTATCTAATGACATCTTGATATCTTGTTCCGAGTAAACACAGGGTTTTCTGTGAGGAAACTAATAAAGAAAAGCCTCCGTTTTTGCGGAGGCTTTTCCCATCAATCAGAGTTTAGTGTATGTAAACATTTAAACTCATTTGATTTCTTCAGGCGGCAACACATCAAGGCTGTCCTGAGATGTGGTTGTCGTCGTTGTGGTGGTAACAGTTTCCACCGTGTTGGGTGCAGTCTGGGTTTCTTGGACAACAACTTCTTCTTTTACCTGATTATAAGGCTGTTTTTCATAAGTGACAGTTGTTGTGGTTTTGGGTTCGTAAGTTGTTTTGTAAGTGGTTTTCTTGTAAACAATCTCAACGGGTTCTCTGACTTCTTTAACTTTGCTCGGGCAGGGAGAAGTGGTTGAAGGCAGAGTGGATTCGTTAGTTGTAGTTTTGATATCGCCGCAAGAAGCCAAAGTTTTCTTAACAGTGGTAACTTTCGGAGCAACAGGAGCAACCGGAGCCGGTTTCGGAGCTTCAACAATTATCGGCTTCGGAGCAGGCTGAGCCTGTTTGATGTAAATGATTTCCGGCTCTGCCTGACGATAGATAATGCGGCGCGGCTGCGGTTTTTCATAAACATAAATATCGGCGCGGCGATTGTAATCTTGTGGCTGGTTGTAAACCGGACGGTTTTGGATTCGTTTTTCAGCATTGTAACCATTATCATCATATCCGCGATAGACATTTTTGGTGGTGGCTACGGGTGTTGCGGTGTCTTCATCTTCGCCGCACATGCCGTCAAAACAAGCACATCCGGACAAAACAAGCATAAGAGACAAAACTAAAATCTTTTTCATTGGTCCTCACATTTTGGAAAGGTGTTAATATTTTGAATTATTAATAAATCGCTGTCTCTTATACACATCTGACGCTGCCGACG
>URWU01000119.1 GCA_900551585.1 uncultured Alphaproteobacteria bacterium
CGAGATGTAGCTCCGTCTCGTGGGCTCGGAGATGTGTATAAGAGACAGATTACGAGGAGCGCGGGTAAGTGTTTAATCATAAGGAAATATCATGGAGCTTGAACTCAAGTTTATCGTACAAAAAGATTATCGACCGTTGCTAAGCGAACTCGGTTTTAAGGACGCAAAGCAAAAACATCTTATTGATATTTATTATCTGTCCGATGAAAAAATTGCCGGTGTACATACTTGGCTGAGAATCCGCGAAGATAAATTCAAAAATACGGCGTCTTTGGACCTGCACCAGCTCCGTTCCGTTTATGCTACAGAGGAAACAGAAATGTCGCTGTTTCCGGCAGATATTGCCAAACTGCAAAAGATTTTAGCTGTTTTAGGATTACAAGAAATATGTGTTGTCGATAAACAGCGCCAAACTTATTGTCTGGACAATATTGAAATTGCTTTAGACGAAGTTAAAAATCTCGGCTCTTTTATTGAGATTGAAATAGACGGAGAGGAGAATAGCGAGAATATCAGCAAAATTAATCAGCTGGTCAAAAAACTTGGGCTATCTCCCGAAAATCACATTGCCGCCGGATATCCTGATTTAATAATCGAAAATGCCGCCAATAAGCTTCGCCAACAACCGACGGTAATCGGTTAAAGAAATTCGGCTAAAGGTAATTCCTTATTAAAAAAAGCCCCTCATTTGAGGGGCTTTTTCTTGATACCTGGCCGCCTTATTCTAGCAGGCTTTTTGCATTTGATTACACATCAGGCCTTCACTGATTTGCAGGTTGGTCATAATCATCGAATCGATTGCTTTGTCATTGATTTCTTCAATATTCTGACCGACTTCGATTGTTTTTTGCGAAACATAATCGGCCAGCTTTATCAGATTGCTCTTCGTTTCTTCAGGCAGTTTGCTTTTCTTGGAATTAGCCAGAGTTTTAATATAGACCCAGAGTTTGAGGTTGTTGTCCAAAGCAGAGGCAATCTCCGCAGAATTAGACTTATCACGGGCATTGGACAAGTCGAGCGCACATTTAAGCAGAGAAAAAGCTTCTTCGGCCGCCAGGTTATTCTTAACCGCTTCGAGCAGGCCCTCGGAAATCTGCATATTGATATTGACCAGACTGTCAAAGTCTGACTTGGTCATCTTGGTGCCTTTGGTCAAGGTCAGCCATTCGACGAATTTGGATAATTTCATAAGATTATTTTTGACAGCTTCGGGAAGCAAATTCTTTGCGCTTTTAAGCGATGTTTCTATCTCAACCCAGAGTTTCAAATTATTGTCGATGGCGACAAGCTTCTCATGCTCATTTTCGCTGGTCGAGGCTTTTGACAAAGCTCTGGCGAAATCCATCATCAGCGAGGCTTCTCTTTCGGCATCGGCAATTTGATTTGAGGTTGTGTTCATTTTAGCTTCCTTCACATTGATTATTATTAATTTATTCTACTTTTTTATATAGTTTTTAAGTCGGCTTTTTAAAGCGTGACTCAAGGAATTATTATTGCCCTCCTCCTCAGGCCTGCTTGTCAGCTTCTGCATTCAAACAGGCCTTTTAGGGAGAATGGAAACTTCTTGCCAGCCGCTTATAGGGAATGAGTAAACTTCGGCAATTGTTTCCTGAGCTTTTAGCTCAATCTTTTGAGAAAAAATGGGGAGATTCTTTCTCACTTTTTGAGAACATAATAATACGTCCGGCAGGCTAAGCACGAGGGAATAACGTATCTCCCCTGCCCGGAAACTGACTAGAACGGTGCCAGAATATCTAAGAACTGGCGGCCGTAACGCGGCTGCTGGACATCCGAGATAATACCCTTGCCGCCATAAGAAACGCGGAGCTCGGCAATTTTATCCGACGAGATTGTATTATTCGAAGTGATGTCGGCGCGGCGGATAATACCTTTGACACCCAATTGGCGCAGCTCATAGCTGACGCGGATTTCCTGCGTGCCCTCAATCACCAGATTGCCGTTCGGCAAAACCTGAGTGACAATGGCGGCCATGGTGACATCAATTTTTTCTTTGCGGTCAACTTTGCCGTCGCCGGAAATTTCACGGTTGGAATTAATATCCAGCAAAGTGCTCATGTTATTGCCGCTCGGCAAAGCCGAACTGACGTTCTTTTCAAAACCGGCCAGCGCATTAATGCCCATTGAATCTTTGTTGTTATCGCGGTTTTGTTCCATTTCGTTTTCCATAATAGCCGCATCTTTGGCAACAATGTTAACAGTAATGATATCGCCGACTTTTGAAGCGCGCTGATCTTTGAAAAATCCGGTTGAGCCTCTGTGCCATAAAGAATTGGCTCCCTGCTCGCCTTTGACTTCTGCCGGCATCGGCATTGATACAGGCTCATAACCCTTGACCTCGGTCGGGTTTTCGATTTTTGTCAGAGCCGGTTCGGCGCCGACATGGGTCAATCTGTCCCACATTCCGACGCAGCCGGACAGCGAGGTGGCCATCAGCAGCACCAGCGTTCCTCTGATTATCGGTTGTTTCATATTCATTTTCATTTCAATAGCTCCCCTCTATTGGAAATTGACTTCGACGGTATCGGCATCTATGACCACACCGTAAACTTTTTTCTTGCTTTTGGTATTCTCGACCTCAATCTTCTGATTTTTGGCCCCGTCATTCAAGGCTTCGCCTTTGGCGATAATCTGCATTTGTTCGGTTTTATAAACCAGATTAATGACATCGCCTTTTTTTATTAAAATTCTTTCGCCGACTTCGCGGTCACTGATTAATTTTCCTTCTTTCAGCGAACGTTTGGCTTCTTTGTCCTCCAGTTGGTCAACAGATGTCATGACATTGGCTTTTAGACGGTTGCGGCGGACTTTAACAGATTTTAAGTCTGCGGCTTTAATCACTTCGCCCTTATTAATGTTACGAGCCGGAACATAAGCTTCGGTCAAAACATAGTACTTGCCCTGCAGAGCCGAACGAACCGCCGGTTTGCCATCGGCAAAAACTTCCACATTGACGCTGAACTTGTTCTGGGTCTCGTCATATTTTAAGCCGGTAACCATGATTTTGGCTGTTTTGGCATTTTCAATCGCAAAACTGCTCTGACCGCCGAAAAACTCCAAATCCAAATCTTCATCCAATCCCTGCTCGGCAAATTCTTTTTCCACGGCAGCGGCAACTTCATCTTCGCTGACGCTTAAAATATCAGCGGCTGCCGGTACTAAGCCTAAAGCAAAAAAGAAGAAAAAAGTTAAATTCAGAAGTTTGGACATTAAAACCAATCCTTATTTCATCTGGTTGATGGTGCTGAGCATTTGGTCAGAGGTTTGAATAATCTTCGAGTTCATTTCATAAGCACGCTGAGCCGAAACCAGCTCGGTAATTTCTGCCACCGGGTTAACGTTGGAAGTGGTCAGATAGCCTTGCAGAATGGAACCGAATCCTTCAGTATCAGGGTTATCCAAAATCGGTGCGCCGGAAGCTTCCGTCTCGGTAAAGAGGTTATTACCGATGGCTTCCAAACCGGCTTCGTTGGTGAAAGTTGCCAATTCTAACTGGCCGACGTTGACTTCATCTGTTTCGCCGTCTTGTTTGACCCAGACTTCGCCTGAGTTGTTAACATAGATTTCCACGGCATCTTCGGGAATGGTGATTTCCGGCTGAACGATATAACCGTCATGCGTCACAATCACGCCGTCGCCGTTTCTCTGGAAAGCGCCGTCACGGGTATAAGCGGTGCCTTTGCCTTCCGGAAGCTCAATCTGGAAATAACCGCGACCCTGAATTGCCAAATCCAAAGTATTGTCGGTTTTGGTAACGCCGCCGCCTTCAGTGATACGGTAAACGGCTGCGGTTCTGACACCGGTACCGAGCTGGATACCTGACGGAACAATCGTCTGCGAAGAGGTTGATGTTGCACCGGGACGGATATAGTTTTGATAAACCAGGTCATTGAACTCGGCACGGCGCTTGGTATAAGCGGTGGTGTTCATGTTGGCGATGTTGTTGGAGATGACGTCCACGTTGGTTTGCTGAGCCAGCATTCCGGTTGCACCAATATTTAATGATCTCATTGTTTATTCCCCTTAAAAATTTATGCCATTGACGCAAAAGCGGTAATGGTGTTGGTCAGACGGTCGTGTTCCTCGTCTATCATTTGCTGTACATATTCATAAGAACGCTGCAGATTGACCATTTTGGTCATTTCTTCAATGGCGTTGACATTTGATTTTTCAACTGCACCCTGGATAATGCGGGCATTGTTGCCGCCCAAAACCATATTATTCCCTTCGGTATTTTCGAACATGGTGTTGGCAACTTTCAGCAGTTTTTGATTATCGGTAAAAGAAACCATTTTCAAACGGCCGAGATTACCGTTTTCGGTTGTGACATCGCCGGTTTCGGAAATGGAAATCTCCGTTTCGCCGGGCGCAAAAAAGAAAGGTTCGTTGGTTTCTGACAAAACCGGATCTCCGGTTGATGTAACCAACATACCGTTGGCATCAAGCGTAAACTGGCCTTTGCGGGTATAACGCTCGCCCTCTGCCGTGCGGACGGCAAAAAAAGCATCGCCTTTAACAGCCAGGTCAAAGGTATTGCCTGTTTCGGAAATCATGCCTTCGGCAAAATTTTTATAAGTTCCGAAATCTTGCGTAAACGCAAGCGGAACCTGTGCCATTCCCTTACCGTTTTCGGTTTTGACAAGATATGAACTGAAAACAGCTTCATCCTGCTTATAACCGCTGGTGTTCATATTCGCCATGTTATTGGAAACCATATCCATTTGTTTCCATAAAGCCATTTGGCGCGACAAAGCGATATATTTTGTATTATCCATTATATTCTCCCCAATAGTTTTGGATAATTAAACTTGTTGCAGACATATATGCAAAAGGCGTGCCAAAAATTTAACAAAAGGTTAAAAATATTTCTAAAACCTTTTGTTAGACTTATCATAACTTTCTCTTCTTTAATACGGAGAGATAAATTATCGGGGAGTCAGAACGCGGCTTTATTTCGGCTTTTAGGCGCTGCTTTTCTTTTAGCGGCAGTTTTTTTTGCAACAAATCGGCAGCGGCAGAAAATTCCGCCGTTTCAGAAAGCCGGGATACGGAAGTTATTGAAGGGCGTTCAGGATTGCTTCTTTCGGCACAACCGAAGAAATGAACATCTTTTTATTATAAGCAGAGACTGTTCCGGGGAACAAATTAATCAGTAAAAGTCAGATAAATATATTTGGTCAGCGGTGACGGTTTTTCGATAATAAAACTGAACGGTACCTTGCCGTGCGATGTTATCAGCGGAATAACCGAATTAGCGGTTTCATTCTGAATCGAGCGGGCGTCCTTATCCAAAAGTTCTATCTTAATGGTCGGGATATCCATGGTTTTGGCCGTCTTATTGGCGATGAAGCCTTTAATCTCAAATTTGCGGACATAGTCTTCTTCATAATCGCGGCGGGTGACATTCTGGAATTCCAACCCTTCGCCGGTTACAACGGCTTTGATACCGAGCACGCGGTAAACAGGCTCCATACTGTCTCTTATACACATCTGACGCTGCCGACGACTAG
>URWU01000120.1 GCA_900551585.1 uncultured Alphaproteobacteria bacterium
AAGCCTAAAAATCGAATTTGTCGACCCGCCGGAAATTGACATTCCGCCGGTTACCCAGCCTATTGAATTGATGCTAGACCAGATAAGCTGACAAATTATCAATCTTCAGAAAACTTGATAAAACTCGTTATATGAGCCGGATAATAAGATTTTAGGACGAAAAAAGCGTAGCATACACTTAGGTATGTGAGCATTTTTTCGATCCGCTAAATCTGTATTAGACGGCCATAGAACGAGTTTTATTGGTTGGCACGGGAAACATAAGACACAACCTTTGACGCTTTGAGAGCGGCAATAATGTCTGTCAGATGTTTCAAATCTTTGACCTCGACATCGACAATCAGCTCAAAATAACTGACGGTTCGATAAACGATGTTCAGATTGGCAATGTTGCCGTTGTAACGGGCAATGAGATTTGACAATTCGCCCAAAGAACCGGGTTCATTGGTCAGCATGATTTTCAGGCGGCCGATATGCGGTCCGTCTTCGCTTGATTCGCCCCAGGAAATATCAAGCCAGCGCTCCGGTTCATCTGAGAATTTTTCAAGTTGTTTACAGTCAATGGTATGCACGGCCACACCTTTGCCGGTGGTCACAATTCCGACAATGCGGTCACCCGGCAGCGGATGGCAGCAGCCGGCAAAATGCACGGCCATTCCCGGAATCAAACCGTTAATCTTTAACTCTTCTTTCTTGGTTTTCTTGACTGATTTTTTGAAAACCGGCTTGAGAGAATTAACCACTTTTTCAAGCTTGGACTGCTTATATCCCGGATAAACCGCTTTTAAAACGTCCCAGCCGCTGACAAGCCCCTCGCCGACTTTGGCGTATACATCGTCAATCGATTCTGCTTCAAAATTAGGCAGAACATTAACCAGACCTTTTTCGGAGAACTCAAGATTTTCACCTTTGAAAGTACGTTCCAAAATCTGCTCGCCGATGGCAATAAACTGGTCGCGTTTGTGCGCACGCACATAGCGGCGGATAGCTGCCTTGGCCTTGCCGGTCACGACAAAACGCTCCCATTCCGTTGACGGGTGCTGAGCCTTTGAGGTCAGAATATCAACCTGATCACCGTTTTGCAGGACTGTTCGCAGCGGGCGGATTTCTCCGTTAATTTTAGCGCCGACGCAAGTATCGCCAACAGACGAATGCACGGCATAAGCAAAATCAACTGGCGTTGAATTAATCGGCAGCCCAATTAAATCGCCTTTCGGGGTAAAACAGAAAACCTGGTCATTATACATTTCCAGCTTGGTGTTTTCCAAAAATTCTTCAGGATTGGAAGCTTGTTCCAAAATCTCAAGCAATTCTCTAATCCACTTGAAATTGCGGCCGACAACACGCTCGCCCTGCTTATAAGCCCAGTGAGCCGCCACGCCTTTTTCAGCAATTTCATGCATATCATAAGTACGGATTTGGATTTCAATACGGGTATTTTCAGGACCGATAACGCCGGTATGGATAGATTTGTAACCATTCGGTTTCGGAGTGGAAATATAATCTTTAAAACGGCGCGGCACCATGTGATATTTGCTGTGCACAATACCAAGCGCCTGATAGCAGCTGGCAATATCGTCAACGCAGATGCGAAAGGCCATAATATCAGACAATTGTTCAAACGAGGCATTTTTCTGCTGCATTTTGCGCCAGATGGAATAAGGGGTCTTTTCACGGCCGGAGATGGTTGCTTTAATCCCATTCTCGGACATATCTTTTTGCAGCTGTTCAATAATCTTCGGCACCAGATTGTTGCCCTGCTCGCGCAAGAAGTTCAAACGAGCCACAATCGAATCATGTGCCTCTTTGTGCAGCTCGGCAAAAGCAATTTCTTCCAGTTCGCTTTTAACTTCCTGCATACCGATACGTTCGGCCAGCGGCGCGTAAATATCCAAAGTTTCTTTAGCAATGCGTGCACGTTTTTCCGGTGCGCAGAAATGCAGAGTGCGCATATTATGCAGGCGGTCGGCCAGTTTAATCAGCAGCACGCGGATATCTTCGGACATCGCCAGCAAAAGCTTGCGAAAGTTTTCGGCTTGTTTGTTATTCGCCGATTTTTGTTCAATCATTGCCAATTTGGTCAGGCCGTCAACAATCTGCGCCACCTGGTCGCCGAACAGATTGCGGACTTCTTCAATGGTCGTATCGGTGTCTTCAACCGTATCATGCAGCAGACCGGCAATAATCGATGAGGAATCCAGCTTAAACTTGGTCAGAATACCGGCCACTTCAACCGGGTGGGAATAATAAGGGTCGCCTGAGGCCCGCAGCTGGGCGCCATGTTTTTTCATGGCAAAGACGTAAGCCCTGTTCAGCGCATCTTCATCGGCATCCGGGTCATACGATTTTACTAAATCAACTAATTCATACTGTCTTAACATCAGGTCCTGCCCAAAACTAAAAAACTCTCACTTATAGAAATACTATAAAAATATATCAAATGTTACAACAGAAAACTTAAAAATTGCTTTAAAACGACAAATGGTGCCAGACATCACGCCAAGCACCATTTTTAAGAACTCATTGCCGGCATAGCCCGGCAGCTTTTCAATCAAACCGAGGGAGCAAACCTCCCTGATTTGTTATCCTTCAATATCGTCGAAATCATCGCCCATATCGCCGCCGAGTTCAAGACCGTCATCAAAACCGCCTTCCTCGTCGTCAAAACTAACCTCAGCGTCAGTCTCGGTTTCAGCTTCCAAATCAAGATCATCATCTTCGCCGTGAACCTGCATGCTCTCGTTCAAATCTGTGTCAAGCAGCAGACCGGAGAATTGCTCGTCCAAATCAGCCAATTCTTTTTCAGCAGCCATAATTTCAAGCTCTTCTTCTTCAGGCTCTTCAACTTCAACATATTTCTGCAGACCCATAACCAGAGATTTCTGCAATTCTTCAATGCTGACGGTTTCATCGGCAATCTCGCGCAAAGCGATGACCGGGTTTTTATCATTATCCTTAGCAACGGTAATCGGAGCACCGGAAGCAATATCTTTGGCTCTTTGAGCCGCAACCATCAATAATTCATAACGGTTGGGAATTTTATCAATGCAGTCTTCAACAGTAACGCGTGCCATTTTGTTCTCACCTTATTTAAAAATGCAAAATTAATTCAAATTAACCCTACTTATACAGAGTATGAATCTGAAATGCAATAAATTTTTATAAAAAAAACGCATTCATTCGCCGCTAATCCAATCTGGAAGCCAAAAATTATTAATAATGATTGACAATCGGACTTGAGACCAACATGTTGTCCATCTTCAAAAATTTCTCACGCAGCAGTTTGCGATTCTTTTTAACTTCCAAAACATCGCTCATCGGCGCTTTATACATCTCAAGCAGCCCCTGCATTGTCGAGAATTGAAATCCCTGATTGCGCAGATCATATTTTCTGACAATCGGATTATAGACGCCTTTTTCAAAATTCTTCAGTTCGGCCAGCGTGTTGCGCGTCAAACGCGAAACCCGGTAAGCTTTGATGGTTTTGTCGCAGGTATAAGCCCATTCATTAAGCGTAAATCCTTTGCCGCCAATCAGCGCTGCAAATTCATTCTCTTTGTTTTTACCCAAAATCCGCAGCTTTTGAACCAGACGCTGACAGGGATTAACCATATCTTTCATTTGGTTATAAAGCAAACCCGTGCCGTTGTCCTGCTCATATTTATCTAAAAGCAGGCCGACATTAAACGTATCGAGATAGTTATTGTCTTTTTTGCCGAACTCATAAACCGCATCCAGCGTATCGGCAAAAGCTTTGACATCGGCCGAAGTCAGCAGGCTTGTCTGCGTGGGGCGCATGGTGCGGAAATCGCTTCGCGTCACTTTGTCTTCTTTTTTGGCTCCGAACATATATTTTTCCGGCGGTACCAGTTTTTTGAGCTTTTCATAAAATTTGGCGTCATATTGAACCTGCGGATAGCTCGGATAAAAATTCGGCGTTTCCGTCATCTTCAAATTCTGCGGCCAGGCCTCAGGCATAAGCACAAAGTATAAGGCCGGCGACAGAAATTCCAAATCGGGAATATCTTTCAGCTGCGGCGCAATCCGGCTCGGAAACTTGTTTTTTGTTTCCTTAATCCCCGGCAGATTGAGGATTTTGTCGGGAATGCCCGGAACCGTGTGCAGATAAGGCCCGATATAAGGATAAATCTCTTTAGGCATATTCTGCAGCATACTGAGCAGCGCTTCCTCATTTTCATAAGGCATACGTTTTTCCCGCTGGCCGTTAGCGGTAATCGTCAGCCGGAAAGCCTCGTCAAAAATCTCTTCAATATTCCAGCCGTAGTCATATTTATAATCATATAAGACATTCGGCTTAACATATTTTTCGTTCAATTCTTCCAAGCTCGGCAGCGGCGCTTCCAAATCAATTTTGAAATATTTGGCATATTCCTGAGGCGCACCGACAGCTGCCGAGGCCGGAGCACTCAGCAGCATAAATCCGGTACAAATAAAGGCTAAAGTCTTTTTCATCTGCTGCGGTTAACTCTGATTGTATAAGTCAAAACCTTTTTGCCGTTCTTCGGCAGCTCAAAGCTCCATTTAACCGTGGAAGAGTTTTTCTTTTCGCTCTTCATGCTTTCTTTAAGCATATCCCACTTATTGTAAACATTCTGCTCAAAAACAATATTTTTGGCTTTTTCGGAAGCATTATTAAAAGTGACTTCAACGTCAAACTCGTTGATATCTTTAGAAATTGCGCGAACATTAACAACTTTGCCTTTGGCAAAAACATCAAAAGCCTTGCCGATGGTCAAATCGATTTTTTCACCGACGGCAGACTGCTCAATCCGGCTCTCGCCGATAAACTGCATATTGTTATGCGCGTCATTTTCATAAAAACGAACCACACCGCCGGGCAGAGGCTCGCCCAGATTGGAAGTTTTTTCATTTTTCAGTTTGAAAACAACATTCGGATTAAGTTTTTCAAAATCACCGCTCTGAATGCCGACATTCAAATACAAAGGCGAAGTCATAACATATTCTTTTTCATACTTGACCTTATCAAGATTCATCAGGCTGACTTGTTTAGACTGCTTGTCTTTAATCGTCGTTTTGGCCGGCAGGGTATAGAGATAGTAATCAGAAATATTGCCGCGCTCGACCGGAGCAGATTCAGTAAAAGAAGCATTATCCATCGCTGCGCCGCGCGCCATTTTCATCGCCATCATCGGACGGACAACGTTGCCGGTGTCATAAGTCTGGTTAACGCTGCCGGAAATCAGCTGCACTTTGGCATTTTCATAATCGGCACCTGTTTCATTATTAAGAGTAATCCAGGTATTGATTGTCAATTCGTCATCAGATTTCACTTCCGCAACATAATCCGCTTTCCAGCTGATGCCGTTTGTCAGATAAGCCAGTTCCAGGTTTTTGGCTCCGGCATTTTTGCTTTTCAGATTGGCAACCAAAGTCGGCTTAACACGCAGATTGGCCGGAACTTTGT
>URWU01000121.1 GCA_900551585.1 uncultured Alphaproteobacteria bacterium
GTTTTAACCTCGTTTTAATTTATCCGCATTATAAGCAACTTATCAAAAGTCTGCAACAAACACCTGTTGCTTTGTTGATAGTTTATGCTAAATTGCTGCTATGAGTGAAGAAGAATTTGACATTAAGCGTCCGGCTCCGAAATCGGAACGCAAAACCTATGATTTGACGGCTTTATCAAAGACGATTGCGCCGCTGACAAAACGTTTGTTCGGCAAAAAGGGTTTTGTTGAAGTTGATATTTTGAGCAACTGGGACAAAATCGTCGGCGAGGAGCTGGCAGATTACAGTTTTCCGCAGAAGATAGATTTCAAGCGTGAGCAGAAGAATAACGGAATCCTGCATTTGCAGGTGCCGAGCGGTGCTTTTGCTTTGGAAATCCAGCACCGGGAAAGGTTTATTCTCGAAAAAGTGAATGCTTATTTCGGGTATAATGCCGTTTGCGGAATCAAAATCATTCAGAACAATTCGTTAACTCTGCGGCAGGAAGATAAATATGATATTGATGTTCCTAAGAAAAACCTTGTAACCGGTGAGGAAGAAAATTATATTAAGGGTCTGGCAGACGAGATAAAAAATTCAAAATTAAAAGAAATTTTAATAAAGTTGGGCCATAGTATCTTCAACGATAACCATAATGAGAAGTAAATAAATATGAAATTTGAGAATTTTATTAAGAGAATCAGTGCAATAGCGGCTGCTGTCGTTGTTTTTCTGCTGGCTTCGGGAATCTATTTGTCGTCTAAGGGATTTGTAATGAATCCGGACGGCAGTATTGTGCTGATGAAGAGTGCCAATGCGGCGGAAAGAGCAGCGTCTGATCATAAAATTGCCGCGGATATCTTAATCCCCTGGGGCAGAAGTATGGGCAGCAATGATGCCAAAGTCACCCTTTATGAATATTCCTCTTATGGTTGTACCCATTGTGCACATTTCCAGCTTAAAACTCTGCCGGAACTTCAAAAAAACTATATCGACAAAGGTTTAGTTCGTCTGGTGTTTAATGATTTTCCGTTAGACCAGCGGTCAATGAAAGCTTCTTTGTTAGCGCATTGCTTCAAAGGACAGAAGTTTTTCCGCGTTTCCGAGCAGCTGTTTGAAAAACAAAGAGAATGGGGTTTGTCTTCCAAGCCTGATGAATTATTCAAAAAATATGCTTATCTTAACGGTTTAAGCGAAGAAGCCGCTGAAAAATGCATGAATGACAAAGCCTTGGCTCAGGAGATTATGGAAGGCCGCCAGTTTGCCATTGCCAATCTGGGGATTTCCGGCACACCGTCCTTTGTTATTTCCAGCTCCAAGGGCCGCGAAGTTATTTACGGCGCTCCGGATTATGAGACTTTGGTCGGTTTGATAAATACATACCTTCCCGGAGATAAAAAATAAAAATATTAGCGCTTCTTTAATAAGTCAGTAATATTTTATATTGTAAGGTTTAGTTAAATGAAAAAGATTCCTGATGACTTAAAACGCCTAGGCGAGCGCATTGATGAATTGAATAAAAAAGAAATTGCCGCACGGAAGGATAAGCCGGAAAGCAGTTTTGCCTATGCTTCAAAAGTGGGGTTTCGGGTCGGAACCGAATTATTATCGGGAGTTTTGGTCGGGGCAGCGGTCGGATATATTCTTGACAAGCTGTTTGATACCCAGCCATTGCTGCTGATTGTTTTTCTGTTTTTGGGCGGAGCTGCCGGAATCTTGAATGTTTACAGATTCGCCAAAAGCGAGGAAAATAAAAAGGAGTAGTTAGACTTGGCTAACCCGATGGAACAATTTGTTATCAAACCGATTATCCCGATTAAAGTCGGCGGTTTTGATATCTCTTTTACCAATTCCGCCTTGTTTATGGTTTTGGCGGTTGTGGTTTCAACGCTGTTGTTTGCATTCTGCCTGCGCCGCCGGACAATCGTTCCCTCGGTTTCACAGTCTATTCCCGAAAGTATTTATGAGTTTATCTCCAGCCTGATTAAGGAAAATGCCGGCGTTGAGGCTTTGAAATATTTTCCGATGATTTTTACCATTTTTCTGTTTGTGGCTTTCGGCAACCTTTTAGGTTTGCTGCCCTATGCTTTTACCTTTACGTCGCATTTGGCTGCTGTTGGCGGTTTGTCGCTGATTGCGCTGTTGTTCAACGTTTGTATCGGTATCAGCAAAAAGAAATGGGGCTACCTCAGAACTTTTATGCCCAAAGGAATCCCGGCTGCTCTGGCACCGTTGATTATTCCGATTGAAATGATTTCTTTCCTGTCCAAGCCTTTCAGTCTGACGGTTCGTCTTGTTGCCAATATGACGGTCGGCCATATCATGCTGAAGATTATTGCCGGATTTGTGCTGGCTTTGGGTGTCGGCGGAATTATCCCGATTGCATTTAACGGCTGCATTATTGTTTTTGAGATGTTCATAGCTTTGCTGCAGGCCTTTATTTATACTGTTTTGAGCTGCATTTACTTAAGTGACGCCATTCACAGTCACTGAGGAATCAGGCAATTATAATTATGTTGAACAATGTTTTATCCTGAAGCAGCAATCATGCTCAGCTTCATATTATGAGAGATGGAGAATATTAAATGGAACCTATGGCTTATATCGGCGCTGGTATGTGCGCTTTGTCAATGATGGCCGCTGCTTGGGGTGTGTCTCAAGTCTGGACCACAATTATTTCAACTGTCGGACGCAATCCGCAGGTTAAAAAAGATGTCGATATCTATGGCTGGGCAGGCTTTGCCGCCGTTGAGGCTATTGCTCTGTATGCATTGGTTATTGCATTGGTTATGCTGACCGGTCAATAAGCGTTAAGTTTCTAGTTTTGGCGGCGGGTTATTCCGCTGCCAAAAATAGAAGTTTCAGATAAGGAGTTGTTATGCCGCAGTTAGATCCTACCTGGTATGTCTCACAGTTGTTTTGGCTGTGCGTGTGCTTTTTCACCATGCTGTTTATCATGGGAAAAATTATTGCGCCGCGTATTGCCGATATTTTAGCGCAGAGACAGCACAAGATTGACGATTATCTGGTTAAAGCCCATCAGATTAAGGAGCAGGCCGAAGAATCCCTGCAAAAATATCATGAGGCTCTGGCCAAAGCGACAGAAGACGCCAACGAAGCTCTGGAACAAACCCATAAAGAGTTAGACGACTATATGGCTAAAAAGCAAGATGACCTGGCTAAGAAACTTAATGCCAAAATCAGCGAGGGCGAAGCACAGATTAATGCCAGCAAGGAATTGGCTTTGAAAGAAGTCAGGGGTATTGCCGAAGAGCTGGCTCTGGATGTTGTCAAGAAAATGGGGATTAAACAAATCAGTGCCCAAGATTTGAAAAACAGTCTCAAAAAAGTAGCGAACGATTAGGATTAAAGAAATGGCCTTAGAAGATGCTGCAACCAGTAAAGAAATCATTGATGCAACACAGAATGCCGTAATTGAAGCGGCGGACAGCGTTGCCAATATTATTGAAACAACGGCTCATGATATCCACGGTCAGGAAGCTTTTTACGAGCATCCGACTTTTTGGGTGGCCGTTTCGTTTGTTCTGGTTATTTTGGTTCTCGGAAAACCGGTCGGCAAGCTGGTTAAAACCATGCTGCAAAAAAGAGTTGACGGGATTATCAAGAGAATTACCGATGCGGCAAATTTAAAGGACGACGCGCAAAAGCTTTTGGTGGAATATGAACGCAAGTTTATCAATGCCGATGCCGAAGCGGATAGAATTCTGCAAAAAAATAAAAGAGAAATCGAACTTTTGAAAAAAGAAAGTTTGGACAAGTTAAAAAGCGATATGGCAATCAAAGAGAAAGAAGCCGAAGGGCGTCTGGCGGCAGCTCAGGACGAGGCGATGAAAGAGATTGCCAATTTGTCTTCGGAGTTGACAATCAAGGCGGTTAAAGCTGCGATTACGGAAAAGCTGGATAGCAAGGCGCAAGATGAATTGATTGATAATTCAATCAAGATGATAGCCAATCTGAAATAAGAAGATGAAATAAAAAACCCCTCATTTGAGGGGCTTTTTTTGTGCTAATTTGACGGAACGAAGAAATAGCCGCCTTCACCTTTGGAACCAAGGGTTACTCTGTAAGTGGAGCCTTTTTTGACCGGATAGGTCCAGTCGTTGATTGTGTATTCGGTTTGGCAGGCAAAAGTTTTGACATTAATATTATTGATGAAGATGTTAAAATCGCAAGAATAACCGCTGCCGCCGTTGTATCGGTCATAGCCGACCAAAAAGCCGTTAGTTGCTGCCGTATAAGTTGAGCCGATAGAGCGCCCCTGCCTTTGGGAATAATCGGGCATTGCCGCGGCAGCGGCTTCTTGCTTGGTTGTGCAGTAATATTTAGTCTTGTCGAAAGGACATTTGAGCGGTGTCCCGACACAATTTGTTGTCGAGGTGAGGGTGTAACCAAGTTCGGCACAGGTCGGTGCCGTGGCGCAGACTTCAGCCGCACTGGCGGGAGAAGCTATGGACGAGGCAAACATCACCGCGGCACTCAGGGGAATAATCAGAAGTTTTGACATTGTTTTTTTTCCTTATAAAGTTACGTAAATATAAAATCATCAGTTAGCGGGCAGGAGGCATTTCAGCGCACCATTACACCAATAAACATTGAGATTGTAACTGCCGTTGGCACAGGTTCTGGCTTGACACTTGTAACAGACGGTGCCTTTCTCGGTGAACTGCGGCTCGCCGGTCGTGCCGGTCTGACAGTCTTTGTAATAACCATTGGGGCAGGTGTCGTCTAAAAGAATACATTCGCGGCCGTTTTCGGAAACTTTATAGCCGTCCAGACATTTGTTGATTTTGCAAAGCTTGGGCGAACAGTTGGCAGTCGCATTTTCGCAGTCTGGACAAGTCGTTTTTCCGGAAGAATTGGCAACATTAAATGTGTCGCAGTTCAAAGGATATTCAGAACAGGAAATCGTCCTGCAGCCTTTGTAACAGGTTAAGCGTCCTTCGGTATGCTGGGTACAGATTTTATTAGTCGGGATGGTTGATTCATAACCGAGAACAGAGCATGAACCGGGCGAGCATAAGTTTCCGCTTTTGTTATACCCGGTTGCGCAGCTGATGAGCCTTTTATATCTGCGGTCAAAGGGGCAGGAAGAACAATTGCCGTTAGCCGGACAGGTTGTCAGCTCATAGCCGGTACAGTTATTGCCTTGATTATGGTTATATCTGGTGTTCTCGTGACCCGATAAGCCCAAGTCATCATAAGTTTCGGGCAAAAAGGTTGCTTTTGCCAACAGATATTCAGAAGGAGAGATAGGCTTTAGCTCTAAGGTGTGTGAAAGAATGTGAGACGAGATGGGAACATGTTCAATCGCTCCGGCATAAGAAGTTGCAGAAACAAATATGACAGAAACAGCCCCAAACAGAGCTTTTTTTAGATTACACATGACGCACCCTGTCTCTTATACACATCTCCGAGCCCACGAGACGGAGCTACATC
>URWU01000122.1 GCA_900551585.1 uncultured Alphaproteobacteria bacterium
ACAGATTTTATTCTATTTTTTTAATCCTATAAATATTGACAGCATGGAAAAATTACATGAAGGTGAATTGAATCGTGCCATTTGGTACGGTTGTCCCGAACGCCGCATTTTTATTTATGGTCAAGGGCAGTATGTTAACGGTCTCCTGAGCGGAGATTATCTTCTTGACGATTTGCAGACAACATCTGTTGCGCCTGTTTACGGGCATGAAAAGGCTATTGCCCTGATAACCGACCAAGGAGCTTTTTATTATAATAAGACGACTTGGTGGTTGATGTATCATTTGATGACACCCTTAAACATGACTTATCGCGAGGCTGAGGAGATGTGCCGTCAAAATGATGCCGAATTACCCGATAAATCGGTTTTGCAGAGTCTGAAAGAATCTTTGGCTGTTATCAATAACAGTTTGAAACTGGTGACCGGAGGCAGCAAGCAGATTGCCGAAGATGTTCTGAACGAATATTGGCACGGAAACTGTTCCGCCCATGAAAGGCTTTATCAAAAGCGTAAGGTTTTGATTTTTACCAAGCAGGGAAATGTTCGTTCCGGCTCTCAGGATATCGGCCATTGTGACCCTTATCGCGGTTTGTCCGGTTTTGCTCTGGTTCATCAAAATTACGGTGACATGTATTGGGTCTTGCAGAGAGTAGGCAATTGGTATTATGCCTTGGAAGATAAAATGCGCTGTTTTATGTATACGCCGCAGGATCCGACTTGTAACGGCTATATGCGGATGGATGAAGACGGTACGCTGATTATTGCCAATCCGGACGGAGCCAGTTATTTCTTTGAAGGTCAGGAATGTATCAATGTTTATGAAAATTTTTACAAAAAAGATGATTTAGGCATCTATCGGCGCCACGGGTCTCGTTTAATCAAGAAACCTGTTCCGGGACGTTATGATGAAGATGAATAGTTAATTGTCTTTTATTTTAGTCAGAGCGGCAAATGTTAAATTTGCCGCTTTAATTTTGTTGGGGAAAGTCAGAGGTCTGTCGGCAAGTTGAAATGTTAGCTTGCCAAATTGCAAAAAATAAAATAAAAATATTGTCTGGGCAGGTCGAGTTTGTCTGCAATTACAATTTTTGTTGGAAGATTTTTTATGAAGATTAATACTGCCAATCCGGCGCTTTCCGGTTTGAAATTAGGCATGGTTCTGCAGGTTGGCGGAATGGGGCCTATTTGCTTTTTGCTTTTCCAACTGGCGTCTTTGCTGCCGTTGAAAGCTGTTTTGGGCGGGGTGGTCGCCGTTACCTTGGTGGATGCAATTTATATTGCCGTTTCTGTTATGGGAATTTTAGGCATTATCCGTCAGACGGAGGCGATTTCTAATATTTTCAAAAAAATTACCGGCATTGTGATTTTGTTCCTGGGTGTGTCGTTCAGTCTGATGTTCTTTTCGGAAGAAACGGCCGATGCCTTTATGAAATATAACTGGACCGTTGATAATGTGTTTGCAACTTTGTTCTTTTTAACAATTATCAACCCTGTGACTATTTTTTGTTTTACCGGTGTGTTTACGGCTAATCTGATTGATAAAAAAATTAATCGCAAACAATTGATTCTGTTTGCTCTGGGAACTTTGTGCTCAACGCCGATTTTTCTGTCGATGGTATCGGTAGCCGGTGCTTTGGGAAGCCATTATTTCCCGATGGAACTGGTAAAAATCTTGAATCTTTTGGTCGGTCTGATTTTGATTTACTGGGGTTTGAAATATATTTTCCCAAAATTTTTCAACTGCCGGCCGACAGATTGTGAATGTAAGGAAAAAGCGTGAAAAAGATAATCTCAGCCAAAGAAGCGGGAAAACTTATTCCCAGCGGTTCAACAGTCATGGTTGGCGGTTTCCTCAATTGCGGAACGCCGGTCAAAGTGATTGATGAACTGATTGAAAATAAAGTTAACAATTTGACTCTGATTGCCAATGATACTTCGGTTCCCGAATGTGACCGCGGTAAACTGATTGTCAATAAAATGGTGAAAAAGGCCATTGTCGGACATATCGGTACCAATCCCGAAACCGGACGGCAGATGGATGCCGGAGAGCTGGAAGTTGAGCTGGTGCCTTTGGGAACGCTGGTTGAAAGAGTTCGGGCAGGCGGTGCCGGATTGGGCGGTGTTTTGACGCCGACAGGGGTCGGTACATTGGTTGCCGAAGGTAAAACCGTTATGGAAGTTGACGGTAAGCAATATTTGTTTGAAAAGCCCTTAAAAGCTGATTTTGCTCTTGTTTACGGCACAAAAGTCGACAAATACGGCAATGTTTTTTTACACGGAACCACCCGCAATTTTAATATCATTATGGCCATGGCCGCAGAGACGGTTATTGTTGAAGCCGATGAAATTGTTGATGACTGCATTGATCCGGATATGGTGTCTATTCCCGGTGTATTTGTTGATTATATCGTCGCATAGGAGTTTTTATAGATGGAATTGAGCAAAGAACAGGTTCGCGAAATTATTGCCCGCCGCGTGGCCAAAGAGGTCAGCGAGGGAGATGTGATTACGCTCGGTATCGGTTTGCCGACCGAAGTTGCCAACTATATTCCGGCTGACGTGCATGTGATGTTTCAATCAGAAAATGGGTTGGTCGGTTTGGGTAAAAGAGCAACTGCCGAAACCAAAGATAAGGCCATTACCAATGCCGGCGGCGTGCATGTTGAAGTGAAAAAAGGCGCGGCTTTTTTTGACAGCAGCATGGCTTTTTCAATGATACGCGGCGGTCATATCAATGCGACGGTTTTGGGCGCTTTGCAGGTTGATGAAGAGGGAAATCTCTCCAACTGGATGGTTCCGGGCGTGTTTACGCCGGGTATGGGCGGCGCGATGGATTTGGTTGTGGGGGCGCAGAAAGTGATTGTGGCAATGGAACACAAGGCCAAAGGCGAACCGAAAATCCTTAAAAGATGCACACTTCCTTTGACTGCAGCCAAAGAAGTTGATATGATTGTGACTGAGCGCTGCGTGCTGCGTGTGGAACCGCGCGGTTTGGTTTTGCAGGAGGTTAACCCGCTGTTCAGCGTTGAAGATGTTGTCAACTCGGTCGGGGCGAACCTGATTATTGAAGAAGACAATATTCTGGCAATGGCCAGCTAGTTTAATATCTTGTTAAGTAAAATTTGTTAAAATATTTTAAGGAGATAATCAATGGAAAGCAGAGTAGCAATTATCGGTATCATTGTTGAAAATATGGACTCCGTCGAAAAATTGAATGCCGTTTTGCATGAATATGCAGGATATATGATCGGCCGCATGGGAATCCCTTACCGCCAGAGAAAAGTGAGCATTATCTCCATTGCCGTTGACGCGCCGGAAGATACCATCAGCGCTTTGGCCGGTAAAATCGGCAAGCTGGAAGGTGTCAGTGCTAAAACGGTTTATTCCAATATCTAAGTTATAAACCGACAGGAAAAGAGCTTGTCAAGGTGCCGCTGATTGTTTATATTGGCAAAAGTTTTTATGTTTAACTGACAGGGAAGATTTGTTCTGACCTATAAGAAAGAAGAAGTGTTATGTATAATCCGAAATCTCTCAAGGCAGAGGAGTTTATCTGCCATGATGAAGTAACAGATACGCTGGCTTATGCCGACGCAAACAAGAATAATGTCGAGCTGATTGACAAAATCCTGGCCAAGGCAAGAGAATATAAAGGGCTGAGCCACCGTGAGGCGATGCTGCTCTTGGATTGTGATATTCCGGAAAAAAACAAGGAAATTTTTGAGCTGGCCGAGCAAATCAAAAAAGATTTCTACGGCAACAGAATTGTGATGTTTGCACCGCTTTATCTGTCAAATCATTGTGTCAACGGCTGTGTTTACTGCCCGTATCATGCCAAAAACAAGCATATTCCGAGAAAAAAACTAACTCAGGAAGAAGTTGCCAAAGAAGTGATTGCCTTGCAGGATATGGGGCATAAGCGTTTGGCTATTGAGGCCGGTGAAGATCCGGTTAATAATCCGATTGAATATATTCTCGATTGTATCAAAACCATTTACAGCATTAAGCACAAAAATGGCGCCATTCGCCGTGTAAATGTCAACATTGCCGCAACAACGGTTGAGAATTATCGCAAGCTGAAAGAAGCCGGTATCGGTACTTATATTCTGTTTCAGGAAACTTATCATAAAGAAAGCTATGAAAAGCTGCACCCGACAGGTCCGAAGCATAATTATGCTTATCATACCGAGGCTATGGACAGAGCAATGGAAGGCGGCATTGATGATGTCGGCGTCGGCGTTTTGTTCGGTTTAGAGCGTTATCGTTATGAGTTTGCCGCTTTGCTTATGCATGCCGAGCATTTGGAAGCTGTTCACGGTGTGGGACCGCATACGATTTCGGTTCCGAGAATCCGCAGAGCCGATGATATTGATCCCGATGTTTTTGACAACGGTATTGATGATGATACTTTTGCCAAGCTGGTCGCTTGCATTCGCATTGCAGTGCCTTACACAGGTATGATTATGTCGACCCGCGAAAGTAAGAAAACCCGCGAAAGAGTCATTCATTACGGTATTTCGCAAATCAGCGGCGGTTCCAAAACCAGTGTCGGCGGTTATGATACGCCGGAAGCCGAAGACGAAGATTCTTCACAATTTGAGGTCAGTGATACGAGAACGCTTGATGATGTGGTTAAATGGCTGATGGAAATGGGTTATATTCCCAGTTTCTGTACGGCTTGCTACCGCGAAGGCCGGACCGGCGACCGTTTTATGGCTTTGTGCAAGAACAGACAAATTCATAACTGCTGTCTGCCTAATGCGCTGATGACCCTGAAAGAGTATCTGATGGATTATGCCAGCCCTGAAACCCGCAAAGTCGGCGAGGCTCTGATTAAAAAAGAGCTGGAGAATATTCCGATGGAAAAGGTCAAAACCAAATGCGCCGAATATATTGACAATATTGCCGACGGCAAGCGCGATTTCCGTTTCTAAATTTTATAAATAACGGTTGATGTTAAAAATAAGGACTTGATATTTTCAAGTCCTTATTTGTTTTCTTTATTCGCAGCTGCGGGTTTGTTTTAAGATATAAAAATCAGCCAGAGAGCCGGTAATCGGTTTTTTCTCGCTGTCGAGCCTGCGGATTTGGCCGTTTTCAATCTGATAGTACTGCGGATCATTGTCAGCGGGGCGTGCCGTGATGAGGCTGCCTTTGCGCTGATAGGTGCCGCTTTCATAAAAAACGCCGTCCGGTTCATCAATATATACCAGTTTGGTGTTGAAGGTGTGGTCTTTGTCAAAGTTTATGGTGGTTTCAATTCCGGGGTTACTGGCTGCGGGCAGCGTGCCGTTAAATGTGCCGCAGAACTGTTCCGATTTTGAATTACAGCCGCTCAGAGCCAGGGCGGCAAGCAGGCAGAGTGAAAATTTGCGCATGGGTTATCTCCTTAAATGTTTGTCTTACTGTCTCTTATACACATCTGACGCTGCC
>URWU01000123.1 GCA_900551585.1 uncultured Alphaproteobacteria bacterium
ACTTCGCGGATAATGCTTTTTCTCGGCTCCAGAAAATCAATATCTTGGCCGGCCAACTGTCGGCGCAGAATCTCGAGATTCTGTTCCTGATTATGCGTGATGTAAAAATCATCATAAGGCAGTTCATTTTTCAAAAAGGCGCTGAACAGGCTGTAAGTTCCTTCTTTGGACAATTCGTTATTATATCTGTTGGCATTGATTTCCAGTTTGGAAATATCAATATTGAGAAAAGCCAAAATGCAGACCAGCATATAAATGACAAAATGGAAGAAACGTTTGCCGAAAGCAGGGGCTTCTAAGGTTGTAAACAAAAAGCGCTTGGTGGCTAAGACGATGATTATTGTAGCGGCAACAATGCCTAAAATGAACCAGACAACCGGATAAGACTGATAAATGTTGCTCAAAACCTCATGGGTATAGACCAAATAATCAACGGCGATGAAATTGAACGCGGCGGTAAATTCTTCCCAAAAAACAATCGAAGAGATTTCTTCAAACAGGCTTGACGAGACAAAAAGGGTATAAAGCAGGATTGTGATTATTTTATCAAGCCGCGAATTTTGTTTTTTGCGAGGCAGAAAGGTCAGATAAATCACATAGGGAACAATCATATATAAAAAAGAAACCATTGATGTCAGAACCAAAACGCCGACAGTTTTGACAATGGTAAAAAAGCTCCAATCCAGTTGCGCATAATTTGCAACAGCCATATAAGCAAAGTTTGAGAGTTCCAAGATAATATAAAAGACGAACCAAGGAATTAAACGGCGGATAAGAAAAGAATTCATATGTATGCTCCCGGCAATTTTTTCTGCAATCAAATTAACTCAGACAGTTTTTTTCGGCAATGAAAAACTGAAAAAGTCAGTTAGTGTGTTGATAAATAGTCATTCATTCTTAAGAAAAGCTTACGGCACATTGTAAATACAGGTGAGAGCCCAACGGTAAACACAGTACAGGCAATGGCCTGCGGCGGAAAGTCAGCTGTCTCAGCGCTTGGGGGCAGGAGCGCCTGACAGCAAAAAGTCGGCTATCGCTACGGCGGGAGTTCCATTTTTTTAATTGAAACTTAAACGGTTATATTATATCTCTGAAAAAAGATAAATTATTCGTATATTGTTTAGCTGTGGAATAAACTAACAGATTTGATATTTTGAGCTTGAACAGTATATGTCTCTCTTATGGGGAGTGTGCGAATAAGGCATGGCCAAATAAGCACGGTACGGTTAGTTGTACATTACAGGCTCCCCGCCTTATTATCTATAAAAAAAGCCCCTCGGAAGAGGGGCTTTTTGATTAAATTGCCTGTTTGACAGCAGCAACAGCTTCATTGATTTTGCTGCCGTCCGGACCACCAGCCTGAGCCATGTCTGGACGTCCGCCGCCGCCTTGGCCGCCGACTTTGGCTGAAGCCAGACGAACCAAATCAACAGCAGAATATTTGCCGGTCAAATCATTGGTGACGCCGACAACAACCGAGGCTTTGCCGTCGTTCTCAGAAGCCAGAACAATAATGCCGGAACCGATGCTCTCTTTGATTTCATCAACAAAAGCTTTGAGTTCTTTGGCCTGAATGTTCTGCAAGCTTTTGCCGACAAATTTGACGCCGTTGACTTCCTCAATCTTGTCTTTATTATCTGCGCTCTTATTGCTGACAAAAGATTTTTTGAGGTTGAAAATATCGGCTTCCAGTTTTTTCTTTTCTTCCAAAAGCTGGGCAATACGGGTTTCAATGCTGCCAAAGTCAGATTTCAAAGCCTGACCGACGCGGCGCAGTTTGTCTTCAATATCCTGAACATATTGTTCGGCATGATGACCGGTAACACATTCGAGACGGCGCAGGCCGGCACCGACAGCAGCTTCGGATACAATATTGAAATAGCCGATATCGCCGGTTGATTTGACATGAGTACCGCCGCAGAGTTCGGTTGACAGATAGCAGCCGTTCTGATCATCGCAAATGGAAACAACGCGGACTTCATCACCGTATTTTTCGCCAAACAGCGCCATTGCGCCTTCGGAAATAGCTGCTTCCTGACTCATCAGGCGGGTTGTGACTTTATGGTTTTCACGAATAATCTGATTGACGCGGTTTTCGGCTTCGCGCAATTCGGCATCGGTGATTTGTTTGTGGTGCGAAATGTCAAAACGCATACGGTCGGGCGCAACATAAGAACCCTTTTGTGTGACATGGGTGCCGAGCAAGTCGCGCAGAACCTTGTGCAGAATGTGAGTTACCGTATGGTTAGCGGCAATATCGGCACGGTTTTGGGCGTTGACTTCAAAAGTTAAATCATCGCCGGTTTTGACTTCACCTTTAAGCAGTTTGCAGACATGAACCGTGATGTCATGCAGTTTCTTTTTGGTATCAAGAACCTCAATTTCGCAGTTTGCGCCATAGATTTTGCCGATGTCGCCGACTTGGCCGCCCATCTCGCCGTAGAACGGCGTTTGATTGGCTACGAGATAAAACTCGCCCTGATTAACGGTATCAACTTCTTTGCCGTTGACAACCAAAGCTTTGACCAGGCATTCGGCTTTCAGAGTGTTATAACCTAAGAAGTCGGTTGCGCCGAGTTTGTCGAGGACTTCAAACCAGATTTTCTCGGTTCCGGCATCACCCGAGCCGGCCCAGTTTTTGCGGGCTTCGGCACGTTGTTTTTCCATTGCTTCGTCAAACCCTTTGACATCGACTTTCATTTCTTTATTGCGCAGGGCGTCCTGAGTCAGGTCCAGAGGAAAACCGTAAGTATCATATAATTTGAACGCGGTAGTACCGGAAAGCTCATCTCCGGCTTTAAGATTTTTTGTCTCATCATCAAGCAGACGCATTCCTTTATCCAAGGTTTTCAAAAAGCGCATTTCTTCAGCTTTGATTGTTTCGGTAATCAGAGCTTCGGCACGGAATAATTCAGGATAAGCTTCGCCCATTTCTTTTTGCAGAGCCGGCAGGAGTTTATACATCATCGGTTCTTTAACGCCCAGCATATAAGCATGGCGCATTGCGCGGCGCATAATGCGGCGCAGAACATAGCCGCGGCCTTCGTTTGACGGCATGACACCGTCGGCAATGAGGAAACTTGTCGAACGCAAGTGGTCGGCAATGACATTGTGAGAAGCTTTGAGCGGGCCGTTCGGGTCAGAATTGGCCAAATCGGCAATCGCTTTAATCAGATTTTGGAACAGGTCGATTTCATAGTTGGAGTGAACGCCCTGCAAAATGGCGGAAAAACGCTCCAAGCCCATGCCTGTATCAATGGACGGGTGTTTCAACGGAATGCGGGTGCCGTCCGGCAAGTCTTCAAACTGGTCAAAAACCAGATTCCAGATTTCAATATAACGGTCGCCGTCTTCTTCCGGTGTACCGGGTTTGCCGCCCCAGATTTCCGGGCCGTGGTCATAAAAAATTTCGGAGCAGGGACCGCAGGGGCCGGTATCGCCCATCTGCCAGAAGTTGTCTTTGGTGGCAATGCGGATAATGTTGTCATCGCTGAAACCGGCAACTTTTTTCCAGATATTATAAGCTTCGTCGTCATTGTGATAAACGGTGACAAGCAGTTTTTCTTTCGGCATGGCAAATTCTTTGGTCAATAAGTCCCAAGCAAATTTGATGGCATCTTCTTTGAAGTAATCTCCGAAAGAGAAGTTGCCGAGCATTTCAAAGAAAGTATGGTGGCGGACGGTATAACCGACATTATCCAGGTCATTGTGTTTGCCGCCGGCACGAACTGATTTTTGGGAAGTGGTCGCTCGTTTGTAATCGCGGGTTTCATTGCCTGTGAAAATGTTTTTAAATTGAACCATGCCTGAGTTGGTAAACATCAGGGTCGGGTCATTGTCCGGTACGAGTGATGAAGACGGAATAATTTTATGTCCGTTCTTTGCAAAGAAATTCAGATAAGTACTGCGTATATCTTTTAATGTTGTAGTCATTTTTACTTCCCAAAATAACAAATTAAATTAACCTGCTATTTTTAGAGCAAAGTTTGGCCTCTGTCTAGCAAAATTTTGTGATTTTGGGCTAAAAATCAACAATTAATCCGTTCTGAATGACAAAAAGCAGATTTAAGAATGTGGCATAACACAGCCATGCAAAATACGGGTAGAGCAAATAGCTGCTTAGCGGCCGCAGCGCATAAAAAGCGCGTATGGTTTTCCAGACCAGATAATCAAGAAGCAAAATGACGGCAAAACCCACGGCCAGCTGGCCTTTGTAGAAAAATGCAAAGCACCAGACAACTTGTAAAAGCAGCTGGCTTAAAAACAGTAAACGTGCGTCTTGCGTACTTTTTCTGTCCCGAATGAGCAAAATCCCGTAGTATGACAGAGCCATCAGCAGATAAAGCGATGTCCAGACCGGCGGGAAAACAGAATCGGGCGGCGTAAAAATGCTTTTGACGGCGCGGTGATACCAAAAACTGATTCCCACGCGTGTGAAATATGACGCGATGAAACCAATCAAAAAAACGATGAGCAGGGAATAAAGGAGTTTTGAAAAATTTTTCATGGCTGTCCTTAAGTTTTAGGGGTTATTTACATGATTTAATGTCATAAAGCGCGGTTTCAATGCTTTTGTTGACTTAATTATAAAGCGGTTCTAAAATGACTGCCAAAAGATTTGCAGAGGAACAAACAAGTGGAATTTGACGAAGAAGTGATTAAAGCCGAAGTTGTCCGCCGTTATAAACGGTTGATTGTCGATATCAAACTCCGTGACGATTCAATTGTGCCGGCTTTTTGTTCTGATGAAAACATTTATCCCAATCTTTATGATAAAGGTGCTGACCTCTGGGTGAGCCGGATTAAGAGCAAGTTTCGCAAGCTGCGTTATGAGGTTCAGGCCATTAACAAAGGCGACGGCTGGGTTATGGTTAATCAGCGCATTGTTCCGAAACTGTTTGTCGAAGCTTTCAAAAATCGCAAAATGAGTGACTTTACCCAATACAGCAAAATCCGCCACATGACCTTGGCCGACAAACTGCCGCATCTTGATTTTGAACTCAGCAATAATCAGGAAAAATGTTATGTCAGCCTGAGGCCTATTTATAATAAGCAGGACGGAAAAGCCGTTTTTCCTTCCAAGGTCAATTTTTTTGATATGGAAATGTTTGAGGAAATGAAGCAGATGCGCGCACATGGCTGCCGGACCGTTGTGGTTTTGATTGTACCGCGTATGGATTGTCTGGAAACAAAATTCTCCTGGAACATTGATCCGATATCTGCCGCGAGGATTTTTGAAGAGGCAAAAAATGGTTTAGAGTTTGTTTGTTATGGTTGCAATCTTGATAAAAAAAGTATAACAATTGCTAATAAAATGAATATCAGCGTTAAGTAATAAAAAAGAAAGAATAGAGGTTTATTTTGGCTACAAAAAGAAAAGACGGAATCACCCTTT
>URWU01000124.1 GCA_900551585.1 uncultured Alphaproteobacteria bacterium
ACGAGATGTAGCTCCGTCTCGTGGGCTCGGAGATGTGTATAAGAGACAGGGGTTAAGGTTATTGTTGCAATGGCAATCAAGGGTATCAGATTATCAAGGACATCGGAAAAAGGCATTTCTTTGAGGAACAGGCCGCGGGCTGTGTTCATAAAAAAGCGTATCGGATTGAGATAAGTCAGATACTGCAGGAAAGGCGGCATGTCTTCAATCGGTGAAATAAAACCCGAGAGCAAAATTGCCGGCATCATGAAGGCAAAAACCCCAAGGATTGCCTGCTGCTGATTTTTTGAGACGGAAGAGATGAATAAACCGATACCGACAAAAGACAGCAAAGCGACAAAACATGAGAATAAAAAAAGTAAAAAAGAACCGGTAAACGGAATTCCGAAGCCGTAAATGGCAATAAACGTCATGATTGAGACCATTATCAGCGATAAGCTCAGCGGCGGGATAGTTTTGCCTATCAGGATTTCAACAGAATTATAAGGACTGACAATCAGTTGTTCGAATGTGCCGAGTTCTCTTTCTCTGGCAACGGATAAGGCCGTTAAAATCAATGTAATAACCAAGGATAAGATTGTTATCAGGGTGATAAGCAGGTACCATTGGTAAATGGCGTTCGGGTTGAACCAGCTTCTGACTTCAATATTGATGGCAGCGCCTGATAAGCCTTCTTTTTGTGCCATTTTTTGAGAAAAGCCGGCGGCAATTTTGGCGATATATCCGTTGACTGCAGAGGCGATATTGGTTGTGCGTCCGTCAAGAATGACCTGAATTTCCGCGGGTAGACCTTTTTTGAGCCGGCGGGAAAAGTCGTTGTTGATGATGAGGGCACCATCGGCTTTTTGAGCTTCTATGCGGGTTTTTATTTCTTTCAGATTTTTAGTGCGGGCTACTTTGTTGAACCAGCCTGAATTTTCAATTCCGGCAATGAATTCCCTGGATTCAAGCGTATCGGAATAATCGGCAACGACCAAATCGACATTTTTGATTTCCATTGTCAGGGCATTGGCAAAAATCAAAAGCTGCATGACCGGCGGGACAATAATAATCATGCGGCTTTTCGGGTCGCGCCAGATTGTTAAAAATTCTTTTTTGATGAGAGCTAACAGTCTGCTAAGCATTGAGCCTCCTTGAGGTTTTGCGGTAAACCAATATGGCAAACAACAGTCCGAGAATGAAAAGATATAACGCGTCCAACAATACCAAAGAAGTCGGCGTTCCGGATAAAAATTCGCTTCTGATGAAAGAAACATAGTATCTGGGCGGCAGAAGCATGGTCAGATATTGGAAAACGAGCGGCATGGATTTAATCGGAAAAATCAGCCCTGATAACATCAAAGCAGGCAAAAAACCTGCAACTAATGACGCCATGCTGGCCAATAGCTGATTTTTCAAAACACTGGAAATTATTAAGCCTATTCCCAGGCAGGCAAACAGAAATAAAGAACTGACGGCGAATAAAACCGCAAGGCTGCCGCGGAACGGAATATCCAGGACGACAATCATCATAAAGACATTAAAGGCCAGAGAAACCATACCGACGATAAAATAAGGTACATATTTGCCGATGACAATGTGAATCGGTTTGATATGCGTGCTTAACAGGGCTTCCATGGTGCCGCGTTCCCATTCTCTGGCGATGACGAGCGCTGTCAGCAAAATGCCGATAAGGGTCATTGTTACCGCAAGAGATGAGGGAACCAGCGTCCAGACGCCGTTCATGCTCTGATTATACCAAAATTGCGGTTGAATCGATATTTTTTGGGGAATAATGTTCTCTTTATAGCGGCTGTTTGCCAACCATTGGTTGGTAATTGCCGTAACATAATTTTGGGTATAAGCGACTTGATTGATTTCGGCACCATCGGTAATCAGAAGTGCCGAAGCTGTTTGTGCGGCTCCGAGCTTTTGCGAAAAGTCATTGGGGAGAATTAAGGCGCCTTTAATTTTTGAACGGACAATATCTTCATACATGGCGTCTTTGTCATCATAAACAGCGGAAGTTATATATCTGTTTTGACTGAAAGATTTAATCAGGCTGACAACTTCGGGGTTGGAGTCATCATTTTTGATTCCGAGGCGGACATTGACATCGTCCATGTTCAGGCCGTAAGTGTAGATATATAAGAGCGCCAAAGGCAGAATAAAGGCGATAATGAGACTGGAAGGGTCTTTGATTATCTGTAAAAATTCTTTTTTGATAAAGGCCAGAGCAATTCTCATATCAATTCTCCCCGCTGCGCAGAATTAAATTGATGAAAGTTTCTTCCATTGTTTCGGCTCCGGCCTGTTTTTTCAGCTCATCCGGCGTTCCGGTGGCTATTGTCTGCCCTTTGTAAAATAAACTGATACGGTCGCAGAATTCCGCTTCGTCCATAAAATGGGTGGTGATTAAAACGGTTACGCCTTTTTTAGATAAAGAGATGATATGGTTCCAAAACTCGCGGCGGGTGATGACATCAACGCCGGATGTCGGTTCGTCAAGAAACAGGACGGCAGGGTTATGCATTAAGGCGCAGGCGAGGGACAAGCGCTGTTTGTAACCGAGAGGCAAGTCTCCTGAGTTGACATTTAAGTAAGGCTCAAAACCAAAGACAGTGACTATTCTGGAAACGGCGTCATCAAATTCTTTATTTTTCAGTCCGTAGGCTCCGGCAAAAAATTCCAGATTTTGTTTGACGCTCAGGTTTTGATAAAGAGAAAATTTTTGCGCCATATAGCCAAGGTGGGAGCGGGCTAAAGACGGTTGTTTGACAATGTCTATTCCCATAATGCGGGCGGTTCCGGAAGTGGGTTTGGCCAAGCCGCACATCATTTTAAAAGAAGTTGATTTTCCGGCGCCGTTTGGTCCCAGAAGTCCGAAGATTTCGCCTTTTTTGATATGAAAGGTATTATTTTTGACAGCATAGAAGTCACCGTATTTTTTGACCAGATCCAAAGCTTCAACGGTGTATTCAAGATTGGTTTTCTGCGGTATGTAATTTTTTGCAACCAGAGATTCTTGCTGATTGTAGCCGCCCATCAGCTCAATGACTTTTTCTTCAAACTCCTTTGTGTCGGGAGCCAAATCATAAGGATTTCCCTGATAGACAATGCGGCCTTTGTCTATGACGATGACGGTGTCAAAGCCGTGAGCTTCGTCCATATAAGCGGTTGACCAGATGATGCTGGTTTCGTCTTTGACGGTTTCTCGGACCATTTTTAAAAGCTCGCGCCGGGAAATCGGGTCAACGCCGACAGAGGGTTCATCAAGCAAAATGAGTTCCGGATTGCCCATCAGAGCACAAATCAGCCCGAGCTTTTGCTTCATACCGCCCGAAAGCTTGCCGGCGGGACGGGATTTAAATCTTTTTAAGTCGGCAAAATCCAACATCTTGTCAAAATCTTTGGAAATGCCTTTCAAATCAGCATAAAAATTAAGATTATCAATAATGCTTAAATCTTCATAGAGGCCGAACTTCTGCGGCATATAGCCGATTTTTGTATTCAGCTCGTCTTTGTCTGTATCAGGACTGAGGCCCAAAGTTTTAATCTCGCCGCTGTCCGGGAGCAAGAGGCCGCTTATCAGCCGCAGCAGTGTGGTTTTTCCTGCGGCGTCGGCGCCGATAAGACCGACAATCTGACCTTTGGGGATATTTAAGGTCAGGTTATCAATTGCCAAAACATTTGTTTCGGTAAATGTTTTGTTGAGGTTTTTGATTTCGACGCAGGAAGAGGGCATGGCAGGTCTCCGTCTGCTTATAACTTAATTTCGATTGTTACGGGCATACCCTGCCTTAGAAAGTCATCGGCTTCATCAACATAAACGTTTATTCGGTAAACTAAATCAGTTCTTAAATCTTCGGTTTCAACCGTTTTGGGCGTAAATTCGGCAACAGGAGAAATGTAGCCGACGCGTCCGATATATTCGCGCTTTTTTCCGGTCGCAGGATTGAGGCTGTCGGTTATGATACGGGCTTTGGTTTGGTAGTTGATGTTGCCGAGCTGTGTTTCCGGAATGTAGGCTCTTATCCAAAGCGGGGTATTTTTGGCAATGGTATAAATTATCTGCCCTGATTTTACCGTTGCTCCCGGTTCCTGAACGCGGGAAGTGATAATGCCGTTATCCGGTGCATAGAGCTTGGTATAGCCGAGTTGGTTTTCCTGATATCTCATTGAAACAACGGCGCTTTCCAAAGCTCCCTCAGCTTCGTTCAGGGCATTTGTATAAGATGTGCAGTTGCGTTGGGATGTGAAACCTTGTTTGCATAACGGAACATTTGTTTCCAAAATGGATTGGGCCTCATCTCTGACGGCAGTCAGGCGTTTAATTTCGGCTTTGGATTTTAGGTAGTTTTCGTGATAATCTTTATCATCAATTTCGGCCAGCAAGTCACCTTTTTTGACGGCTTCTCCTTCTTCAAACACCATTTTATTAATGGCGCCGCCGACCTGAAAGCTGATATCTATCTGCCTGATGTCAACATTGCCGAATAATTTTATTTTGTCCGTCGGCATATTTTTGGCTTGTTGCAGCCAGACAGCGTAGCCGATACCGCATATGATTATCATCAAAAGGAATATTTTTTTCATTTTGCTTCTCCTGCGGTTAAGATTGCGTCACAATTTTGCTGCAGCTGTTGTTTAATCCGGTTCAAAACTTCCGGTGTGTATTTTTTTATTCCCAGACGGCGCAGCAGGGCTTCTTTGTGGATTCTGAAAATGAGGGCTTCTCCCAGAAGCAGATGAGTTTGCAGAACAGCTTGTTCTGATTCTGAGGGAAGATGCCATAAACCGGCGATTAATTGGGAAATATGTTTATGAACCGGTTCAAAAACACCACTGTAAAACTTATCGTAAATAGTAGTCGGATTGAACATTTCTTTGACCAGCAGTTCGGCCTGAGTGTCAGAAACGATGTTGCTGCACAGAAAATCGAAAAAATTACCGATGATAAATTTGATTTCTTCTTTTGGTGAGAGGTCTGACAGAGGACGGTTATTGTTCAGGTGATTGATAAAATTATTCTGAATATGGGAATAAACGTTGTCCATGACTGCTTCGTACAGTTTTTGTTTGGTTCCGAAATAGTAGTTGATAGAGCAGAGGTTTACGCCGGATTCTTTGACCAAATCACGGGTGGAAACACCGTTGATTCCATGTCTTGCAAACATTTTGGCAGCGGTTTCAAGGAGTTTTTCTTTGGTGTCTTTCATCTGTCTTTCCTTTCATACTTATATATAAGTATAATCCGGAAAAAGTATTAAGTCAAACGTTTGAAATATTTTTTATAAAAATATTTCAATGGGAATCATCAAGGATAAAAAATAATCGGAATGACTGAACTGATATTGTGTCTGTCTCTTATACACATCTCCGAGCCCACGAGACGGAGCTACATCTC
>URWU01000125.1 GCA_900551585.1 uncultured Alphaproteobacteria bacterium
CGAGATGTAGCTCCGTCTCGTGGGCTCGGAGATGTGTATAAGAGACAGCCCAAGGTTTTAACCTGTAAAGGAACTGAACAGCTTTCAAGCGCCGCAAATTCATCTTGATTGCCCAAAAGAATATCTGTTTTAGACAACAGGACTGAAAGAATATCCCTGTTTTCGGCAACAATCTTGGGATCAGAAAGCGTCAAGGCAACCTTAACCCCGTTCTGTGCGGCAAAATTAACAATTTTCTGCACTTCTGCCGGAACATGGCCAAGTAAATAACCTTCTGCAAAAATCATTTTAGAAGCGGCAATTAGCTCAAAATCACCGTCCGTTAAAACCAGATTTTTTGCCGCACGCATTTTGCCGCAGATTGTTTTTTCACCATAATCATCAACAAAGATTATTGTACAGGCGCTTTTCTGACCCTCGGCAAATTTCAAATAGTTTGAAACATAATATTCTTGCAGTGATTTTGCAAATTCTGCTCCCAAATCATCATGACCGATCGTCCCGATAAAAGCTGTTTCCGCCCCGAGAACAGATAAAGCTTTCAACGAATTGCAGACTGAACCGCCGGCATTAACCCGATATTGAGAAATATCTTGTGTGAGCAATGCAAATTCCTCTGCCGTTGCCCGGAAAAAACCACCGCGATTGGCATCAAGTTCAGGCAAAGGCAAAGTGACGGCACTTCTCTTAACCGTCAAATCTACAATTGCATTTCCAAATCCGAGAATATCCGGCATAACACTTCCTAACCAGCGACTATTCCGCTCAAAACCAAAATTAAAATAATAAGAAGTCAGAAAACCGGCAAACAGAGTATATATTAAATGACATCACTGAGCCGGTTTTCCGTAAATTCCGCCAAACAACTTTATCCGAGTTTTTTGGCAACCAACTGGTTAACTATTGCAGGATTGGCTTTTCCCTGTGACTTTTTCATAACCTGTCCGACAAACCAACCAATCAGATTTGTCTTTCCGGCTTTGTAAGCAGCCACATTATCCGGAGACGAAGCAATCACTTCATCAACAATCGCCTCAATCGCGCCGGTATCAGTCACCTGTTTCAAACCTTTTTCTTCAACGATTTTCTCAGGATTAGCGCCGGTATCAGCCATAATCACAAAAACATCTTTGGCTGTCTTGCCGTTAATCACGTTTGAAGTGACCAGTTCAACCAGTTTTCCGAGATTTTCGGCGCTGACGGGAGAATCTTTTAACTCAACTTTTTTCTCGTTCAGCATGGCAAAGAAATCACCCATCAGCCAGTTGGCCACCTTTTTGGCATCATGCCCCTTGGCTGCTTTTTCAAAGAAATCAGCGGTTTCTTTGTTTTCGCAGATAACCATTGCGTCATAAGCCGTCAAACCCAACTCATTGACAAAGCGTGCACGTTTGGCATCCGGCAGTTCGACCATATCATTTTTAACCCGCTCAAGATAAGCATCATCCAAAACCAGCGGCAACAAATCCGGCTCGGGAAAATAACGATAATCATGGGCAAACTCTTTCTTGCGCATGACGCGGGTCATACCTGTTGCCGGGTCAAACTGACGGGTTTCCTGACAAATTTCACCACCGTTTTCATAAACCTCAACATGGCGTTTGGCTTCATTTTCAATCGCCTGCATGACAAATTTGACCGAGTTCACATTTTTCATTTCGCAACGGGTTCTCAGTTCATCGCTGCCGAGCGGACGGACAGAAACGTTAACATCACAACGCATTGACCCCTCATCCATATTGCCGTCGCAGGTTCCGAGATAACGGACAATCGAACGCAGCTTGCGCAGAAATGCGCCTGCTTCTTCCGGCGAACGGAAATCCGGCTTGGTGACAATTTCCATTAACCCGACACCGGCACGGTTCAAATCAATAAAACTCTTATCAGGTGCCATATCATGAATGGATTTGCCGGCATCCTGCTCAATATGCAAACGTTCGATTCCGATATCTTTGGTAGTTCCGTCAGCCAAATCAACCGTTACATGGCCTTCACCGACAATCGGGAATTTGAACTGGCTGATTTGATACCCCTGCGGCAAATCGGCATAGAAGTAGTTTTTGCGGGCAAATTCTGAATATTTATTAATCTGCGCATTCAAACCCATACCGGTTTTAACCGCCTGATAAACGCAATGTTCATTCAAAGTCGGCAGCATTCCGGGCATTCCGGCATCTACAAAAGCAACGTTTTCATTGGCGTCCGAACCATAATGGGTCGAAGCCCCCGAAAACATTTTGGATTTGGAAACAATCTGACAATGAATTTCCAGACCGCAAACAATTTCCCATTTGCCTTTTGCTGTTTCAATAATCATTCCCGTCATCTTATTTCTTCTCCATCATTAATGCACTTGCTGTTTTGAAAATTGTTCCTTCGTCAAAAGCTTTGCCAATCAGCTGCAACCCGAGCGGCAACCCTTGTGCATTGACGCCGAACGGCAGGCTCATACCCGGCAGCCCGGCCAAGTTGACTGAAACGGTAAACACATCATTCAACCACATATTAATCGGATTTTCCTGCATGGACTTGTCACCAATCGGAAAAGCCGCTGTCGGCGATGTCGGTGTCAAAATCACATCGCATTTTTCAAAAGCTTTGATAAAATCTTCGCGGATAAGGCGGCGGACTTTCTGCGCTTTCAGGTAATAAGCGTCATAATAACCGGCCGACAAAACATAAGTGCCGATCATAATACGGCGTTTGACCTCTTTGCCAAAACCCTCGGTACGGCTGTTGATATACATATTATCCAAATGTTCGCCCGGAACCCGAAGGCCGAAACGCAATCCGTCATAACGCGCCAGATTGGAAGAAGCTTCCGCCGGAGCAATAATGTAATAAGTTGCCAGAGCATATTTGGTGTACGGCAAAGAAATATTAACAATCTCGGCACCCTGCTCTTTTAATTTGGCTATACCGTCGTCCCACAGTTTTGAGATTTCGGTATTCAGGCCTTCGGGACGATATTCTGCGGGAATACCGACTTTAAGCCCTTTAATGTCCTGTCCGAGAAAACTCTCAAAATCAGGAACCGCCACCTTGGCAGAAGTGGAATCTTTCGGATCATAACCGGCCATGGCATTTAACATAATCGCACAGTCGCGCACATCTTTGGCAATCGGACCGGCCTGATCCAGAGATGAAGCAAAAGCAATGGTTCCGTAACGAGAGCAGCGGCCATATGTCGGTTTAATACCTGTCACGCCGCAAAAAGCTGACGGCTGGCGGATTGAACCGCCGGTATCGGTACCGGTGGCACCGGCACACATATCTGCGGCAACAGCGGCGGCAGAACCGCCGGAAGAACCGCCGGCAACCAAATCGGCATTGCTGTATTTAGCCTTATGCGGATTGATAACAGGGCCGTAATAACTGGTTTCGTTACTGCCGCCCATGGCAAATTCATCAAGATTGAGCTTACCCAGAATGGCTGCGCCGGCATTAAGCAGATTAGAAGTAACCGTCGATTCATACTGCGGCTCAAAACCGTCCAGAATGTGCGAACAAGCTGTTGTCCGAATGCCCTTGGTGCAGAACAAATCTTTAATACCCAAAGGGATACCTTCCAAAATGCCGTTTGTTCCGGCGGCATATTTCTCATCGGAGATTTTTGCCTGAGCCAAAGCAATTTCGGGCGTTTCATAGACAAACGCATTCAATTTTCGGTTGGCTTCCATTTTTTCAATATAGGCTTTTGTCAGTTCTACAGAACTAAATTCTTTGTTTTTCAAACCTTCGCGGGCTTCCGCTATTGTCAATTTTGTTAAATCGCTCATCTTATCGTGCTTTCGTTAATTCACTTATCATACTTATTTTCTAAAAAACTCAGAGAACGCGGCAAATAATAAGATTTTAGGGATTTTGTGAAGGAGTGTACATAAAGGTACATGACTGAGCAAAATATCCGCAAAATCTGTATTAGTTGCCCGTTATATGAGTTTTCCTTATTCGACGACTTTGGGAACCGTAAAATACCCATACTGCGCCTGCGGGGCATTCTTCAGAATTGCCTGAGACTGATTGCCTTCGGTTACCTCATCATCACGCAAAATCAGATGACTGTCATTAACCGAAACCAAAGGCTCGACACCGTCAGTATTCACCTCGTTTAACTGATCAACCCAATTGAGGATTTTATTAAACTCTTCTTTGGTTTCCTCCAACTTGTCATCTTCAATTTTCAAACGTGACAAAAAAGCCACTCTTTTCACGGTTTCATTATCAATAGCCATTGTTTTAATCCTTTACTTTAAACTTTTTCAAAAATAGAACAATTCTCTAATTTTGCAATAAAAATATCACCGCTGTCCGCTGAGCCTACATATTAATCTGCAGCGGCGGCAAAACAGCGTCATAACTCAGACAGGACAAGAGTTTCAACTGCTCCAATTCTGCCTCAAAATCACTCAAAACTTTGCGCATATAAATTCCGCGGCTGCCGTTAACTAACTGCTGGATTTTTTCCTGCAGTGTTTTTTCCTTCGGATAATAAGCAATCCGGAACCGATCCTCCGGTTTCAAACCGGCTGCTTTCTGAGCCTCACTCAGAGCCAAATCAATTCCGCCCAGCTCATCAACCAGCTTATTTTTATAAGCTCCCTCACCGGTCCAAACCCGGCCGCGTGCCAGCTTGTTCAGCTCTTTCATATTAATGTTGCGGGCTTTGGAAACTTTTAAAGTAAAATCTTCATAAACAGAATCTAACGATTTGTTAAAAATAGATTTTTCGTTATTACTGAAGGCGGTGTTGAAACTCAAAATACCGGCATTGTCGCCAAATTTGATATTATTCCAGTTAACTCCGAGTTTTTTCCATAGTTCCTGAAAAACCATCTTTCCGCCCAAAACGCCGATAGAGCCGGTAATCGTTGACGGTTCGGCAATAATCTTATCTCCGGCCAAAGCAACAAAATAACCGCCGGAAGCAGCATAATCGCCCATCGAGATAATAACCGGAATTTTTTTGTTCTCTTTCAGCTGCTCCAATCCGTGCCAGATTTCATTGGCCGCATTGTAACCGCCTCCCGGAGAATTAACACGGACAATCAGAGCTTTGACCTCCTTATCTTCAGCTATTTCTTCAAGCTGCTGCAAAACGGTTTCCGAACCGGTTACAACTTCATCACGCAATGAATTGGCATAGCTCTCGCCTTCGGCAATCACTCCGTCAATCACCAGAAAAGCAATCGCAGGAACACCGCGGCCATAGGTCTGAATATTGGCAGCATAATCATAAACATCAATCGTTTTGGCTTTATATTCTTTTTTGAGGTTTTTCAGCCAATCCTGACGATACTGTCTCTTATACACATCTCCGAGCCCACGAGACGGAGCTACATC
>URWU01000126.1 GCA_900551585.1 uncultured Alphaproteobacteria bacterium
GGCAGCGTCAGATGTGTATAAGAGACAGAGATGACAACATCATCAGCTGCAAAATTATTGAAGAAGATTTGCTCAGCGCCCGCGAACTGGCTAAAGATTTGAATAATACCATTGTCATTCAAGGGCCTTTGATGAGTGATAAAATCCTCAATGAAGCAGGCATTTCCAATGCTGACGCCTCAATAGCCGTCACGTTGCAGGACAATGACAACCTGCTGGCTTCCATGCTGGCACGCAAAAGCGGCGTCTGCAATACTATCGCGCTTGTCAATTCTCCGTCTTATAACAATCTGATTGAAATTGTCGGCGACAATATTCTGGTTGACCGCTCTTCGGTCACAATTTCGAGCATTTTACAGGAGCTGCGCAAAGCGGCGGTGATTAACGCTTATTCTCTCGGCCGCGGTTTCGGCGAAATTTGGGAAATGGAAATTGACGAGGATTCTTCAATCGCCGGCAAAACCATTCGCGCCATAGATTTACCGGCCAGCAGCAAAATCTGTGCCCGCTTGCAGAACGGCGAAATCAGCTATCCGAGCGACAATGAGGTTATCAAAGCCGGAGACATCATCATACTTTATGTCGATTCGATGGCAATCCGCAAGGTCGAAAAGATATTGTCCTAAATGGAATTTATCCCCCCGCTGCAATCTATGCTTTACTAATATCAAAAAATGTTGTTAAAATAATTCATTATCGAATTTATTATAGTTAAGGATAAAAATAATGTCGCAAAATGTTCAAGATGAATTCTTAAACAATCTTCGCAAAAACAAAATTTCAGTCACCGTATTTTTAGTCAACGGCGTCAAATTGCAGGGTTTAATCACTTGGTTTGACAGCTTTTCTCTGTTACTGCGCCGTGACGGCCACACTCAGCTAATCTACAAACACGCCATTTCGACCATCATGCCGAGCTCGGCTGTTGATTTTGAGGTTGATGGCGAGGAATCTGCCGAGGCAGAAGAATAAGCCTTGTCAGGAATCTGCTTAGATAAAACATCTCTTAAAGCCTGCGTTATCTTTCCGCTGGTCTCAGGCAAAGATATCTCCCTTGCACCCGAAGCGCGCCTTGAAGAGGCCGTTCGTTTGGCTCAGGCTATCGACTTGGAAGTTGTCCATTCTGAAATTGTCAAACTGCGCGAGATTAAGCCTTCTATCTTTTTCGGCAACGGTTTTCTTGAAAACCTGCAAAATCAGCTCAGTGCCTCAGACATTGAGCTGGTGATTGTCGACACGTCTTTGACGCCGATTCAGCAGCGCAACCTTGAGAAAAAGCTCAAAGTAAAGGTCATTGACCGGACGGCGCTGATTCTCGAGATTTTCGGCGAACGCGCCAATACCAAAGAAGGTAACTTGCAAGTTGAGCTGGCTCATCTGACCTATCAGCGCAGCCGTTTGGTTCGGAGCTGGACTCACCTGGAGCGCCAAAGAGGCGGTGCCGGATTTCTGGGCGGCCCCGGAGAAACGCAGATTGAGCTTGACCGCCGTATCATTGATGACAAAATTGTCCGGATTAAAAAAGATTTGGAAAAAGTCAAAAAGACCCGCGAATTGCAGCGTGGCGCTCGCAAACGAGTGCCTTATCCGGTGGTTGCTCTGGTCGGCTATACAAATGCCGGCAAGTCTTCTTTGTTTAACCGGCTTGCCAATTCACAAGTCTTTGCCGAAGATTTGCTCTTTGCCACACTGGACCCGACCATGCGTAAACTGCGCCTGCCGTCAGGCCGCGACATAATCTTGTCTGACACCGTTGGCTTCATTTCAGATTTGCCGCATGAGCTGGTCATGTCTTTCCGCGCCACTTTGGAAGAAGTTTTGGCCGCAGATATTGTCGTCCACGTCCGAGACTTGTCTAATCCCAATCATCCTCAGCAAAAACAAGATGTTTTGAACGTTTTGAAAAACCTCGGCCTTGAAAATGCCGAAACTCAAAACAATTATCTTGAGGTTTGGAACAAGGTCGATATTTTGTCGGAAACCGAGCGCCGTTTTGTTGATGAAAATGCCAAGCGCTGCGATTATATCATTCCGGCCTCTGCCGTGAGCGGCGAGGGTTGTGACGCTTTCTTAAAAGCCATTGATGAAAAATTATCTGCTGATCATAAAATTATTGAAATAAAAATTCCTTCGTCAGACGGCAAGATGATAGCCTGGCTCTATAAAAACGGAGAAGTCTTATCGGCACAGAACCGTGATGAAAACCAAATTCTCAAAGTCAAAATCGACAATCTCTGTCTGGCAAAATTAAGCGACAAAGCTGAAGTTAAACTACTAAGCTAGGTTGAATTCTGCTAAATCAAAACTAAATATTCTTCATTAAATCAACCGTAAAAAGGGGCAGATTAATGAAAAAACTGATGTTTTTGGCATTGTTTTTAACCGCTTGCAGCCACCCGCAGCAAACCTATCAGCAAAGTTTACAACCTTGGATTGGCATGCCTGAAATCAGCCTTTATGATTCCTGGGGGCGTCCGGCTTCGGTTTTTAATGTCACGCCGCAGACAAAAATCGTCACTTATATCCAAACAGAAAACGCGCCGATAAACGGCAACACACAACCCTATGCCGGAATTGAGGTGGATTATCAAGCCATTGAAACACCGGATTACGGTGAAAACTTAAGTAATTATGACAACAATAATTACTTTTGCAAAACATCATTTACCATAACCAACGGCGAAGTGATAGATTATAATTTTAACGGCGATGACTGCGTTGTGAGAGGAAATTAGCCATGTTGAGTTTTCGTCCTCTGGGTTTTGATATAAAAGAACGTTATAACGAGCATTATCAGGCTTGTCCGGTCAAAACCTCCGACACGTCTTTTATTAATCTTTGGGCCTGGGACAACAAATATCACAGCGAAGTCGCCTTTGCCGATGATTTGTGCTGGCTGCGTTTCCGCCAGGGGGAGAACTATTTTTACGGCACGCCGCTCGGCAATTGGGCAAAGGTTAAATGGAACGAGGTTTTGGCAAAACATTTTCCCAAAGAATTTGCGTTTATCAATCTGCCGCAGAAACTGGCCTTTGAACTGGCCAAAGTTTATAATGATGAACTGAGCCTGCAGGGCGACCGTAATAATTGGGAATATATTTACAAAATCAATGACTTGACCAATCTGAGCGGCTCGGCTTACCGCAATCAGCGCAAGCTCTCCAATCAGTTTAAACAGATGTATAATTATCGTTTTCGTTTTATTGACTGCAAAGATTTGGACAATCTGCGCGATTTTCAGCAGCAGTGGCTGGAACAAGAGCAGTTATCCGGAGCCGACCAATTGGAACTGGCCAAAGAAAATCTGGCCATTGAGCGCGTTCTTGATGTCTGGCCGCAGCTGGGGGCTTCACTGTTTGGCGCGGTTCTTGAAATCGACAAAGAAATTGTCGCTTATACAATAGGCGAAAAGCTTGATAAAGAAACAATCGCCATTCATTTTGAAAAAGCGCTGTATGATGTCAAAGGCGCTTATCAGGCCATCAACCGCATTACCTTGGAAAATATCGGCAATTATAAGTATGTGAACCGCGAGCAGGACTTGGGCTTAAAAGGGTTGCGCCGAGCCAAATTAGAATATAATCCGCTGCAATTCATCAAAAAATATAATCTGGCAAACCATTATCAGATTTTAGAAAAGGAGCAGAATCATGGGATTTTTAAAAATAGCCTTAACTCTGATTTCCATTGTTTACCTGATACAAAATACCATTCACTACATTAAACTGCGTCAGGAACACAAAGATTAAATAAGCACGCATGAAAACAAAATGGCAAAGAAATGCATGATTGTTCCGAGCAGAACAAAGAAATGCCAAATGGCATGCGTATATTTTTTGCTTTTCCATACATAAAAGAAAATGCCCAAGGTATAGAATATACCGCCGAGGATTAAGAAGGTGAGGCCGATTTTCGGCAGCTTCGGGAACAAATCTTTGGAAACAAAAATCACCAGCCAGCCCATCAGCATATAAAGTCCGATTGACCAGGCTTTTGTGCCGCTGCCTTGTGAAAACAGTTTGAGAAAAGTGCCGATTAAGGCCAGTCCCCAGATAATGCCGAAGACCGTCCAGCCGACCGTGCCGCGCATAGAAACCAGCAAAAACGGCGTATAAGTACCGGCAATCAGATAATAGATTGAAATATGGTCAAATTTTTTGAGACTTTTTTTGACTTCCAAATTGGTAATGGCATGATACAGGGTTGAAGCCGAGTATAAAACAATCATCGACGCGCCGAAAATCGCTGTTGAAACAATCGCCCAGACATTGCCGTTGACTGAAGCTAAAGTCACCAGAACCGCCAAACCGGCAATACTCAGAGCAACGCCAACCCCGTGGATAATACTGCTCCAGATTTCTTCTTCAATTGTGTAGGGACGTTTGGCCATTATATCAAGATTCATCGCAATTTCCTCAACTTAAAAACTTTTATCAAAGTGAGAGTAAAACATTTGAAACGACAATTCAATGATTATCTTTATGTAAATTGTCATGATGAGAATAGAATAACGAAGCAATTCCAGCTGATTAAGGAGCAAAATAATGTCAAAACAAAATGTGGCTGATATGTTGATTTCAACTTTGGCAAAATCCGGTGTTAAAAGAATTTACAGTTTAATCGGCGATTCTTTAAATCCGATAGGCGAGGCGGTCAGAATAAACGGCAAAATTGATTGGATTCCTGTTCGTCATGAAGAAACAGCCGCTTTTGGCGCCGGAGCAGAAGCCTTTTTGAGCGGTGAGCTTTGCGTTTGCGCCGGAACGGCAGGGCCGGGCAGCGTGCATTTGGTTAACGGTTTGTACGAGGCCAACCGCAATAATGTCCCGTTGTTGGCAATTGTCACCACCACACCGAGCCCGCAACAGGGACTGGAATATTTTCAGACTTTTACGCCAATGCGTTTGTTTGAAGATTGCAGTGTTTTCTGCGAGCTGCTTTCGACGCCGCAGCAAATGCCGCGGTTGCTGCAGGAAGCCATGCAGGCTGCGCTCGGCAGCAAGGGCGTAGCCGTTATCATCATTCCCAAAGACATTTCGGAAAGCGAAGTTGAAGACAGCCCTTATTCCCGTGCGGTTACCACCATGCCTAATGTTTTGCAGCCGGCCGGAGACGAAGTTCAAAAACTGGCAGACATTATCAATGCTCATGATAAAGTGACGCTCTTTTGCGGTATCGGCTGCCGCGACGCTGTTGACGAGGTTTTGTCTTTGTCGCAGACAATCAATGCGCCGGTGGTTTCGACAATGCGCGCCAAATATTTGCTTGAAAACAATAATCCCAACAGCGTCGGCA
>URWU01000127.1 GCA_900551585.1 uncultured Alphaproteobacteria bacterium
GACTGGATGGAGCGCGACAAACAAGTTCCTTGTTTGCTTACTCACTTCGTTGTTTCGCATTCGCTCAAAATGATAACGGCTGAGATTGCCGCGTGTCTGCTCTTTGCCATGACGACGGCGGAGGGGGGATAAGCTGTTGGCTGGAGATAAAAAAAGCCCCGAAAAAATCGGGGCTGAAGTGAAATATCTAAAGCTTAAGCATTAATATCTGCTTCATAAGCGTAAACAATTTGAGTATCTTCTTCTTTTTCACCGATTTTGAGTTCGCAAACCATTAAACTGTCAGCGTCCTGGAGACTATCAATGATGTCATCGGGAATGCCTTCCAGCAAAATTTCATCGGTTTCGTTACGAATGAGAACTGCAGATTTTTCATTCAAGTCGATTTCAATACGGGCATCTTTGGGTTCGCTTTCCTGAGCATGCAACAGGAGCATGACTTCATCTTCATCATTGGTAACAAAGTCAAAAGTATTTAATTCGTTTTCATCCATGGCGCTAAATCCTTTATTTTGCGAAATTATTGCTTTGATACTATCTGCTTTATTTAAAATAGTCAATGCGCTAAGCCGCGGTATAATAAAAAACCGCCTCTGTTTTTTCTGGGGGAAGCAAGAGACGGCGGGGCATTTAATCTCCCCTTTAAGTCGATGTTAGATGATATTGATTGAAGAAATGTTAATATTTTTGCGAAAGAGCGTGAAAAGTGATTAAAACTGTTATATGCTGGCCGCTATAAAGCAAAGGACGGAATAATGCAGACATTGATTAATAAATTTATAGATTTGTTGAAATGGCCGGTGGCGTTTTATATGCTGATTTCTTTACCGGCGTACGTTCAGTCGTTTGCTTATTTTAAATTGATGAACATTCCGTCAATGGCAATGATTGGCGGTTTTTTTCTATTCTTTATCTCGCGCGGTTTTATGGATTCAGAAATGAAAATCAGTATGGAAATTGCCGCGCATGAGATGACGCATGCCTTTTTTGCCTTTTTGACTTTGCATAAAGTTAAAAGTATCCGTGTTAATCCGGATAACGACGGCGGTGCTATGTCTTTTGAGGGACCGTCAAACTGGCTGATTGTTATCGCGCCTTATTTCTTTCCGCTGTTTGGTCTGATGGTGATGATTGCGATTTCGATTTATACGCATTATGCGCCGTCAAACTTCATTATCAATATGATTATGGGCTTTTTTATCGGTTATCATATGGATACCGTGGCTTCGCAAATCCATGAAAAACAAACTGATTTGCCGAAAGTCGGTTACAAATTCTGCATTGTTTTTTTGCCGGGAGCTAATTTGTGGGCGGTGATGTCTATGATGGCTTTCAACAGCCGCGGCTGGGATGGTTTCTGGGTTTATCAGAACTTGGTTTCACATTTAAACAGCCGCAATTTTGATATGGCCATGAGATATTTGTCACAGGTATTCTAAACGGCATTCATCAGCATTCAGGCGAACTTCAGTACCGACCGGCAGAACATAGCGGCTGGGGATATGTCCGTAAGCGAAATTCTTAATGACCGGAACTTGAGCCGGCAAATGTTTGATAAAATCATTTAAAACGTCATCAACGGTGCCGTCGCCTTCATCCGCTTCTTCACAGGCGGCGAAAATTCCGAATATAATGCCTTTAATCTTGTCAAAGCCGGGTTGTTGGCGGAGCTGGGTTAACATTAAATCCAGTTTGTAAGTTTTTTCGCCGACATCTTCAATCAGCAAAATTTTGTTGTTCAGGTCCGGAAAATAAGCTGTGCCGCAAAGGCTGCGAATCAGGCTCAGGCAGCCGCCGATTAAGATTCCTTCGCTTTGGCCTTTGACCATGGTTTCGCCGCTGACGATTTTTTGTTTCCGGCCGTTGATGACGGCTTGCAGAGATTGGTCGACAAGACCGTCAATATGGCCGTTTTTAAAGTCATATTTCAGCGAAAAACCGGTGACGGACGGGTTACCCGTTTGCGTATAAATTCCTGTTTGCAATGCCGTATTATCGCTTAATCCGAAAATCGGTTTGGGATTATTTTTGATTAAATCATAATCGAGAATATCAAGCAGGCGTTGTGACCCGCAGCCTCCGGCTGTGGTGAAAACGGCTTTGATATCAGGGTTTTTGAAAAATTGGTGCAAGTCTTCCGCACGGTCGCTGTCGGTTCCGGCCATGTAAAAATTGCGGTCGAAAACATGCGCGCCTAAAACGCATTCCAAGCCGAGAGACGCCAGATAATCAAGCGGCAGTCTAATGTCCTCGGGGCTGTTCAAATGCCCCGCAGGAGAGATGATACCGACTTTGTCTCCGGCTTGGAGTGCTTTCATGGGCTAAATTTCCTTTAATAACCGGCGGCTGAAGTCCGGCAGCGTATTATCACGGGCACCCATGATAATAATCCGGTCGCCGGGTTTGGCGTTTTCAAGAATGAATTTTTCAACGTCTTTACGCTCGGGAATATAGTGCGCATTAACGCCGAGCTCCAGAGCCTGATTAATTAAATCTTTCGAAGAAATGGTTTTATCTGCGGTTCCGCCGACAAAGTAGATGTCCGGCATAATCAGAATATCTTCCTTGTCTAATTTGGCGGCAAAAGCTTTGATAATGTCTTTACCGGTCAGTTTCATCGGTGCAAAGCCATGCGGCTGGAACATGATGATAACACGGCCGGGATAATCTTTCAGAGCCGTGACAGAGGCCGAAACTTTGTCAGGATTATGGGCAAAGTCATCAATCAAAGTGATGTTGTTTTTGGTGCCGACGACTTCAAGACGGCGTTGAGTGCCGAGGAAACCTTCGAGTGTTTTGGCGGCGTCAAATTTATCAATTCCCAAAAGCGAGCAAACGGCAATTGCAGCCAAAGCATTGGCAACATTGAAACTGCCGATAAGATTTAACTTAAAGCTCTTGCCGTCGATAGAATATTGTGTGCCGTCGGGAATGGCTTTGAGGTTATAAGCAAAGAAATCTGCCTTGCTGTCTTTTAATGAAAAAGTGGTGGTTTTTTTGGTCGGGTGTTTAATGTCTTTGCAGTTGTCGCAGTCAAGATTGACAACCAGACCGTATTTGCAGCGGGCGGCAAAATCTTTGAACAGGCCGATGAGCTCGTCTAAGGATTTGTGGTCGACGCCGATGTTGTTAATCAACCCGATATAAGGGTGATATTTTTCGATTGTTCCGTTGCTTTCATCAGCTTCAATGACGCAGATGTCGCCTTCGTTATAAATGATGTTGGCAACGCCTTTCTGATTTTCATAATTACGTAGATAACCGCCGTTAATCATGCAGGGTTTCTGGCCTAGCTGATCTAAGATATAGCCGACCATTGCCGTGGTGGTGGTTTTGCCGGAGGTGCCGCTGACAGCGATGTTGTGCGTGTATTGGTGAAATAATTCAGCCAGTAAATCGGGACGGGTTTTAATCGGGATATTTTTTGCTTTGGCAACTTTGACATCTTCAATGCTGTCTTCAACCGCGGTTGAAACATAGAGGACGTCCAAATCATCGGTGATACCGGAACCGTCTTGCGGATAAATGGTAATTCCGACTTCTTCAAGAGCCTTTTTGCGGTCTTGGTCGCCGCCTAAATCAAAACAGCGGTCCGAGCCGCGAACTTCAAAACCTTTTTTAGCCATAATTTGTGCCAGAGCGCTGACACCGTTTCCGGAAATGCCGCAGAAACTTATTTTAGTCATTAGTTATCGTCCCTTCAATTATAAGATATCGAGAGCCTCTTCTTCTCTCTCTTTGAGTATTTTAAGATTTTTATAGTCAATAATTATGTAACTTTTTCCGTCGCCGTCAACATTTATAGCAAGTGCTGCACCGATATTATTGCCTTCAAAGGTACTGTAAAGCTGTGCCTGACCGCTCTGCAGCTGGCTTAAAAATTCCGGATTGCCTTTCGGCTGCGGAACCTCGACTTTTTGTATGGTATCGCGATAGTCGATTTTGACGGTTTTTTCGACTGTTTTGGTTGCCGGCGTGAAGAACTCTTTGGCGTTGCCGTATTTACGGGTCAGCAGGCGCACGTATTTGTTATATTCTTTCAGCACTTTGGAAGCGTCAGGCGTGTCATTGATAAAATCGCCGTAAGCAATAATGCGCCAGAGTTCATTTTCTTCGCCGAAGGTCAGATAAATATCGCGGAAGCCTTTGGGGTCTTTAGGCAGGTGAGTGGCGGCAAAAGAATTGACATAGTCTTTTTCTTCTATCGGATTGAGAATGACACCGAGATTTTTGGTCGCCTCAATGCTTGCTTTCCAGAGCAGCCCGAAAGGGGCGGCTTCCAGATTTTGAGTTTCAGCGGCTACTTCTTTGTCGCTTTTGGCCGGAGCAGCCGATTTGCGGCGCTCGATTTTGGGAACATCTACTTTGATGTTCTTGGTTTTGGTTGTCAGCAGGCTGCGGGCCGAAGATTTGGCTTTTTCCATATTTTGGCGATAAGCTTCCTGAGCCTTTTCCTGTTCGGCCTGAGCTTTGATTTCATCGGTTATCAGCAAATCCTGATAGAATCCGGCGGAGTTGTCCTGAGCTTGCAGCGGTTTGGCGGCAATCAGGAGCAGGGCGGTCAAAAAAGCGAATCTCGTCAACATAATTTTATCCCTCGGCACAGAAAAGAAATTGAACAGTGTTCATTAATGTTTTATAGTTAATTTCAACAAGTTTGATGTATAACAACATTTTATTAAATAATATATAACATGACTGACACAAAAGACAAGATTCACAATATTTTAATCAAAAAAGGCCGCGAGCTCGTTAAGCAAAAAGGCGTCGATTATCTGACGGCCCGCAAGCTCTCGGAAGCAACCTGCTATTCGGTCGGCACGATTTATAACCAGTTTGCCAATATGGATAAATTTATTTTGGAACAGAATATGCTGACTTTGGATGATTTATATCAAAGTCTGAGTAAGCTGCTGCCTGATACGAATCCTTACAAAAACCTCAACCGTTATGTTGATGCCTTTGTGGCTTTTGTGTTGAACCAGCCGAATTTGTGGTTTTTATTGTTTAATTTTCATATTCGTTCCGGTTATGAGGAATTTCCGAAAGTTTATCTGCGCAAACTGCTGAAGATTACCAATTTGTGGCGGCGCGAATTTAATACTGTCTCTTATACACATCTGACGCTGCCGACGACTAGTC
>URWU01000128.1 GCA_900551585.1 uncultured Alphaproteobacteria bacterium
GCTCGGAGATGTGTATAAGAGACAGATTTATAAACCATTTTTGTCCAAAAGCAACTGAAAATAAAACTAGGATAGTGATAATTGGCAAAATCCGGAGAATGAGTCGAAAAATAGGCGCCAAAGGCGAAAGTATCGGGCAACAGCTAGGAAAAATAAAATTCGGATTTTTGAGTTAGATATAGTTATCTTTACAAGACCCGTAGCGGAGTGTACATCTTAGTACATGAGCAACGGAAGCTTGAAAAGAGGGCTATCGGTAACCTAAAAGCAGGATTTTAAAGTACTTCGCGACGACCGACATGATCCGCCGCCGATATAATTCCCTCTTCTTCCATGCGGTCAATCAAAGATGCGGCACGGTTATACCCGATACGCAGTTTGCGCTGAATATATGAAGTCGAAGCTTTTTTATCATTGCGGACAATGTCAACGGCCTGAGCATACAAATCTTCTTCGCCGCCGTCACCCATTGCGCCTTTGTCAAAAACAGCACCGCTGTCTTTTTCATTAAGCTCGCCTTCGGTCACACCCTGAACATATTCCGGCTCTTTCTGCGCTTTAAGGAAATCGACCACTTTTTCAACTTCGCGGTCAGGAACAAAACTGCCGTGAACACGCAGCGGACGCTGGCCGGCCGGCATATAGAGCATATCACCCATACCGAGCAACTGTTCGGCACCCTGCTCGCCCAAAATCGTGCGGCTGTCAATTTTTGAAGTCACCTGAAAACTGATACGGGTCGGGAAGTTTGCCTTAATCGTACCGGTAATAACGTCAACAGACGGCCTTTGCGTTGACATAATCAGGTGCAGGCCGGCAGCACGTGCCATTTGCGCCAGACGCTGAATAGCCGCTTCCACATCTTTTCCGGCCACCAGCATTAAATCCGCCATTTCATCAACAACAATCACAATATAGGGCAGCGGCGTTAAATCCAAATCCTGTTCTTCAAAAATCGGCTGTCCGGTTTCTTTGTCAAAACCGGTCTGTACCGTGCGGGTCACTTTTTCACCGCTGGCTTTGAGCTCTTTAAGCTTCTGGTTATAACCGGTAATATTGCGGACATTAAGTTTGGCCATTGCCCGATAACGGTCTTCCATTTCTTTAACCGCCCATTTCAGGCCGATAACCGCCTTAGACGGGTCGGTAATCACCGGCGTCAGCAAATGCGGAATGCCGTTATACATCGAAAATTCCAACATTTTCGGGTCAATCATAATCAACTTGCATTCATCAGGACGCATGCGGTACAGCAAAGACAAAATCATCGAGTTAACGCCGACGGATTTACCGGAACCGGTGGTACCGGCAACCAGCAAGTGCGGCATTTTTGCCAAATCGGCATATACATTGCGGCCGCCGATATCTTTACCCAAAACCACATTCAGCGTATTTTTTGAATCTGAGAAATTGCTGTCTTCCAAAAGCTCCCGCAGCCAGACTGTTTCACGTTTGGCATTCGGCATTTCTATACCGATGGTGTTTGAACCGGAAACAACGGCAATACGCACCGAAGAAACCGCCATTGAACGGGCAATATCATCAGCCAGACCGATAACCCGCGCTGTTTTAGTGCCGGGGGCCGGCTCCAGCTCATACAAAGTGACGACCGGACCGGGACGGACTTTGACGATTTTGCCGTTAACGCCGAATTCCTGCAAAACATTTTCCAGTTCGCGGGCAACGGCTTCCAATTCTTTTTCATTAATTTGGCCGGCATTTTTATCCTTGACCATCGACAACAGGTTAACACTCGGTTTTTGATAACCGTCATCAACATCTTTGTTCTTGGCGGCGCTCATCTTGCTGCTCATTTTAGCCGCAGCGGCGCTTTCTTTGAACGGCGTATCATCTTTGACTTTCGGCTCTTTGCGTTCCTTGGCCGCTTTCGGCTTGACCACACGCTTGCCGCCGTCTTCTTCATCTTCGCCTTTACGTCCGAAGCTGAAGATATATCTGCAGCAGCCGCCTAAAAATCTGAAAGCTTTGGCAACAGCCTTGACAACGGCTTTTATCCAGACATACCAGTTTTTATAAGTAATTCCCAGCGCAAAATCGAAAGACAGTAAACTCAGAACTGCCAAAATTGCAGCAAAAACATATTTGCCGTAAGCATAAACATAAATGGCATTAAACAGCGTCAGCAAATGGCGTGCGAAAAAAATTCCGATTGCGCCGCCGATATTGCCCAATCCCCAGGACTGCGGCAAAAGGCTGAGCAAAACGGAAAAACACAACGTACCGAATACAAAAGCAAAAATCCGGCTGTAAGGATTGATAATTTCGCGCAGACGCAAAAGATGATACCCCCAGACCAAAGGCGCCAGCAAAAACAACGGCAAAGCCCAGCCGAACCACGATAAGGTAAAATCGGCGCTTTTGGCCCCGAACTGGCCGAGATAATTCTGCACTTGGGCAGAAGCCGTATTAAAAGACACATCATCGGGATTAAAAAAGAAAGCGCTGACAATCATCAGAACCGACAGCAACATTAAAACCAAACCAAGGCACCGCCACCCGATTTTGGCCAGCAGCGTTTTTTCTTTTTTCTTATTTTTCTTTTTTGCCATAAGCTAACAACCCATAGATTTCATCAATTACAGGGAATTATAAGTCCAAATTATCAAAATTGTGTTAATTTATTGCCTAACTTAATGTGCTGTAGTCCGGTTTGTGCGTATTCTGAAAATATTTAGGATCAGTCTGCTTAATCATGACGGCCTTTTTGATTTTGGCAATCATTTCTTCCTTGGCTTCCGGAGCATAAGGCTGAGAATGGGCTTTGCTGACCGGAGCCGGCCAGTCGGGATCATTCTTTTTGCGGCATTGAATGTCAATATGCAGCTGCTGGCACTCATTACAGATGGCAGAAACATTGGTCTGGTCATGGAAAAAATTCTCAGACATCACTTCTTCGCACAAATCCATTTCGCGCATAAGTTGCAAGCGGTCTTCCATGCAGAGGTTGGTCATATTTTTGGCATTATCAATCCGCGGCACCAGAACAACCCAGGGATAAAGCGCATTATCTTCGAGCAAAACAGTGCATAATTTCAGATTGATAACATGGTCTTTTTCAGCCAGACCGGGGACAAGTTCAAACATAACAACCTCTCATAAACTTGTTTTTAATATTGACTTTTTGACAATATCCTATATTGATTAACACGATATTAACATTATAGGACAGATGAATGAAATATGCATTCGTATTCCCCGGCCAAGGTTCACAATTTGTGGGCATGGGGAAAGAGTTAGCTGACAATTTCAAGTCTGCTAAACAAGTTTTTGAAGAAGTCAACGAGGCACTCCATCAAGACCTGTTCAAAATTATGGTTGAAGGCGACGAAGCCGCTCTGACCATGACCAGCAACGCCCAGCCTGCTCTGATGGCTAATTCTATGGCCGTTGTCAAAGTTCTCGAACAAGAATTCAATATCAATCTCAAAAATCACGCCGCTTTTGTTGCCGGCCATTCTCTGGGCGAATATGCCGCAGCCTGCGCTGCCGGTGTTTTCTCTTTGCCTGAGACTGCCAAACTTCTGCGTATCCGCGGCGATGCCATGCAAAAAGCCGTACCGTTGGGCGTCGGCGGAATGGCTGCTGTCATCGGCTTGAGCTTTGATAATGTCAAGAAACTGGCAGAAACCTGCGCAGACAAAGACAACATCTGCGTCACTGCCAATGATAACTCGGACGGTCAGGTTGTTATTTCCGGTCACATGGCCGCCATTGACAAAGCCGTTGAAATCGCCGGTCCGGAATTCGGTGCCAAACGCTGCATCAAACTGCCGGTCAGCGCACCGTTCCACAGCCCGCTGATGCAGCCGGCTGCCGAAGTCATGGCAGAAGCTTTGAACAAAGTCGAAGCGCATAATGCCGAAATTCCGCTGGTTGCCAATGTTCTGGCCTCAGCCATCACCGACAAAGCGGAAATTATCAAACATCTGGTTGAACAGGTTACCGGTTCGGTCCGCTGGAGAGAAAGCGTTGCTTATCTCAAACAAAACGGCGTCACCGATGTTGTTGAACTCGGTGCCGGCAAAGTATTGTCCGGTCTGGTTAAAAGATGTGACAAAGAGATTAATGCAATTTCTGTCGGCTCACCGGCTGAGATTGAAGAATTGGCTAAAAATTTACAATAATTAACCCTAATAAAAATAGGTTTTTGTGAGGTTGGGATTAATGAGGCAGATAAAGTGATTTTCAAGGCGAATAAAATTTTAGTGTACACTTTAGTACATGAATTTTATGAGACTGCAGAAAATTGCTTTAGGTGCCCATTTAGCACAACCTTCTGTACACAGGAGAATAAAATATGTTTAGATTAGATGGTAAAGTAGCTTTGATTACCGGCGCTGCCGGCGGTTTGGGCGACAAAATTGCCCGCACACTGCATGCTCAGGGCGCAACTCTGGCTTTGACTGATATGCGCGCTGAACCGATGGAAAAATTGAAAGCCGAATTAGGCGACCGTGTTGAAATTTTCACTGCCAACCTGACCAACCCTGAAGATGTTAAAAATCTGGTTGCCAAAGTTGAAGAAAAACTCGGCCAGATTGACATTTTGGTCAACAATGCCGGCTTGACCCGCGACAACCTCTTTATCCGCATGAGTGATGAAGATTGGCAGCTGGTGCTTGACGTTAACCTTTCTGCCGGTTTCAAATTGGCTAAAGCTGCTGTCCGCGGTATGATGAAACGCCGTTTCGGCCGTATCATCGGTATCGCTTCTGTTGTCGGTGTTACCGGTAACGCAGGCCAGGCTAACTACTCAGCTTCAAAAGCCGGTATGATTGCCATGAACAAATGTCTGGCTCAGGAAGTCGGTTCCCGCGGCATCACCGTCAACTCTATCGCTCCGGGCTTTATCCGTACGCCGATGACCGATGTTTTGCCTGACGATGTTAAAAAAGCTTTGTTGGCCAAAGTTCCGGTCGGCGCTCTCGGTGAAGCTCAGGATATTGCCAATGTTGTTGCTTTCCTGGCCTCTGACGAAGCCGGTTACATCACCGGTCAGACCATCAATATCAATGGCGGTATGGCTATGATTTAATTGCTGCGGCAAAAAAATCAAAGCGGAGGCTGTCTCTTATACACATCTCCGAGCCCAC
>URWU01000129.1 GCA_900551585.1 uncultured Alphaproteobacteria bacterium
CGTCGGCAGCGTCAGATGTGTATAAGAGACAGATTTATTGGTAAATTTAATTTACTGTGTTTATTATGATAAGAAATGATAATTCAACCTGTTTTGTTAAGGGAAGATAAAATGAGCTTCAAGAAAAATTTTGTTTTGGGTCTGGTCAGCGCTTTGGCCATTTCTGCCGCTTCCAATGCTTATGCCGGCAATTCGGAAGTGATTTACAAAATTCACGATATCAATCCGGTTAAAGAAGACAACGAAGTCGTCAGCTGCGATTTCAGTATCACTTTTTATAACCGCACATCTCAGATTGTTTCAAATCTGTCTCTCGATATCGGCTGGCTTGATGAGGTGATTGAAGAAAAAATCAAACAGGAAAAACAGGAACAGGTTCGCGATGACAACGGCCGCGTTTCCGGTTATACCGGTCAGTCCAAAACGGAACAGTTTACTTCAAAAATGATTTCGACCAATATGTCTGTGCCGCCTTTGCCGCCTTCAAAACAAATCAGTATCAGAGCTGCTGTCAAAACCGACCGTTGTTTCCTGCTGCTGGATAAGCCAGAACTGAAAGTAAACACCTGCAAATTCGGTTCTGCCGCCAATGTCGATAAAGCCGCCGGCGCTTGCAACGGCCTGTTTATCTATGTTTCTCCGGACAGCGGCGATTATTATACTGATTTCAAACCGATTAGTTATGATGAAGAAAAACAGGAAGTCGAACAGCAAAACCGCAGTGAGAAAAAAGAACTGGATACCATTTATAATAATGCCATTTCTTCGGTTAAAAGAATTAGTCAGACTTTAGATACAATGCAATAAAATTTTTAGGGTTGGAAATATGTCAAAGAATTTTCTGAATACTTTGCTGCTTTCCGGAGCGCTTCTGCTGCCGGCCGCAATTGCCTCTTCGCAAATGTTGGGTGCTTCGGCAGAAGACGCCAAACCCTTAAATGCGCCCCAGGCGCCGGCCGAAAAAACATCAGCACAAGACGCCGCAGATAAACCGGCTGTCCGGCAGGAAGAGATTCCCGCTGTTGATGAAATGACGCCCGAAGAAGAAAAAATCATCAATAAACGTTTGCAAAAGGCTTTGCAGCCGCGAATGGAAGGCGGCAATCTGCGGATTAACCCGATTGAACTGCCGAAAACAAAAGACGGATCCAGACGGGGAACCTCGGCTTTTGTTCCTCTGCCGGGGAAAGACGGAAAATTAGACCCCAATGAAGATAGCAGCCTGATTTTTCTGTATTACAGCAATTTCCGCATGACCAGAACTTATGCCGCCGGTGTCGGCTGTAATGTCCGTTTTAATGTTCTGACCAACCTTGACCAGCGTCTGGTCAACCTCAGCGTTAAACTTATCTGGCCGGAAATGTCGACCAATGTAAGCTTTAATAATGTTAATCCCAATACTGAAACTTATTTTGATTATGCCCTGTTTGGCCAAGGCTGCTACAAAATGGACAAGATTCCCAATATTGTCGTCAACCGCTGCCGTGTCAAAGGCCTGACACAAGAACAATGTGCCAAAAAAATCCGTTGGTTGTCTAAAAGTAATTAAGCATGAAAAGATTTTGTCTGTCCTTTTGCCTGACCATTCTGCTGGCCTTCAGCTTTGTTTTGCTTGAAGGACAAAAGGAGGCTGCCGCCGGTCAGGAAATCATTGACCGCCGCGCCACCGGAAAAATCTATAGTTATTTGATGGTCAGCGACAGCGATATTGCCCGCTATAAACGTATTTTCCGCGCCATTAAAGCAGAAGACTTCAAAACCGCTGACAAAGAAATTGCCAAGCTTGATAATGATATTTTAATGGGACGCGTTTTGGCACAAAAATATCTCTCCGACAGTTATAAAACCAGCTTTGGCGAATTAAAATCCTGGCTGGAAAAATACGGCGACCACCCAGAGGCTCTAAAGATTTATCGTCTGGCGCTCAGAAAAGGCAAAAGCAAAGATGTTGTCTGCCCAGACAGAGCCAAAATCAAGCCTTCCGGTTTTTACAGCTGGGCCAATACTGATTTGGCAAATTTAAAACCGGCGGATAAAACCTTTGTTCTCAACAAAATCAATGTCTTCCGCAAAGCCATCAACAGCGGCAAAACCAAAGTCGCCCGCTATGTTTTGGAAAATCCCCGCTTTAAGAAGTTGGTGCCTAATCGTGATTTGGATGCTATGGCTGCAACTTTGGCTATGAAATATCTGCTGGATAATAATGACGCCCTAGCGCAGCAATGGGCTTCAAAAGCTTCCAAACGCAGTAATGACGCAACAGCTTCCTGGGTTGCGGGTTTGGCTTCGTGGCGATTGAAACAATATAAAACCGCCGCCATTTATTTTGAGCGTTTAGCGCGCAGCGGCAACAGCGACGAATGGCTGGTGGCCGCCGGAGCTTATTGGGCTTATCGTGCCAATACCGTCTCAAACAGAAAAACTCAGGCCTTTCAATGGCTGAAAGTTGCTTCGCGTTATAAACGGACTTTTTATGGTATTTTAGCCAATTATCGCCTTGGCGCTTCTCTTGATTATAATTGGACGGTTTTGTCTTATCTGAATGACTTCAGCCAAGATGAATATATTGATGAAATTCTGGCTTCTTCATCTATCCGCCGCGCCATGCTTTTGCTGCATGCCAAACAACCGGAATTGGCCGAGCAGGAACTGCGCTATGATTATAACAATATGAACGAAAAACAAAAAGAAGTTTCGCTGTTCATTGCCAACCAGTTTAAAATGCATTCTCTTGCGGTCATGATTTCCAATAATCTCAAAGATGAAGAACGTAACATTGCTTATGATGCTTTGTCTTATCCGATTCCCAATTGGAAGCCTAAAGGCGGCTGGCAGATTGATAAAGCGCTTGTCCTTGCCCTGACCAGACAGGAGTCAGCTTTCAGCCCCAAGGCCAAAAGTGCGGCCGGCGCTTGCGGTTTAATGCAGCTTTTGCCGAGTACGGCTGCGCATATCACTAAAAACACCAGCCTGAAAAAAGATAATTCTCCGCTGTTGGAAGCGGAATATAATATGGCTCTCGGCCAGAAATATGTTAATTATCTGCTGGAAAAACCTTTTATTGACGGCAATCTTTTTTATCTGATGACAGCATATAATGCCGGCCCCGGTAATTTATTAAAATGGAGCAAAAAAGCCAAATTTAATGATGATCCGCTGTTGTTTATAGAGGTTATTCCGGCTCGTGAAACTCGTATTTATATTGAAAGGGTAATGGCAAATTATTGGATTTACCAATCCCGTTTCGGTCAGGAGCTCACCGGTATCAAAGCCTTAAGCAAAGGCAAATGGCCGATGTTGAAATATAAGAAATAAAAAAACTCCCCGGATAAAACCACCGGGGAGTTTTTTTAATAGGAACCATAATTTGAGGTGCTCCCCGTATTTGGATCCCATTTATAAAGATGGCTGCTGCTGTCAGTATTAATGTAATAAGAGCCATATTTGGTAACGAGCGGAGTATATAATGCACTTCCTCCTGTCAGGGAGACATCTCCTTCTAAGTGGATTTTGTTGGTAAAATAGAGTTTTGCATTATTAGTCATCTTTATGGCAATATCACCGGTTCTCCAGTTATCGGTTGCAATTCTTGCTGCTTTGACTGTTGCGTTGTTTATGTTAACATTACTAGCCATATCCATTCCGGGAAAGTCAACATTTGCTCCGGGTTTAATGTTCAAAACAGTCCAATGACGAATTGCTCTGATACGAGGGATTTCTCCATTATAACCGTTAGTATGTGGGCTTATTTTCAGATTCCCCTCAATATCAAGTTGTAAGTTATAGCTTGTATTTATAAGCGGTGTATCAGCGTATAATTCAATCAATTCAGAGAAAGTGTCACCTGATACAGAAAATTCTACATTCTTTAGTTTGCTTGTTGTTGTTTTTTGAGCATAAACTAAAATCGGTTGAGTATATGATTCCTTTAACGTGAGGTCATAATGAATATTAACATCTTCAATATCGAAATTTTCAAACCTGTTAATATAGCGCTTCGTTGAATTACCGATAATTGCTTCCGAAGTTACATTCGCGGTTTTAACTGTCAGCGTTGGATTTAAAGAGGCACATTCAGAAATTGAATTAAAATGTTTTGCACCATAGATAACGTTTCCGGGTAATTTGGATAAGGTTAAATCTTTAACAACGACATATCCTTTGCCTTGAGACGGAACAGATGTGCTGGTCAAGACCCCATATCCAGGATAAGACGCATTAATTTTTTCGGCACAAATCTCCCAAGGCTGTTTATTCGGTTTACACTGGTAGCAGGAAGAACCCAATTCGGTGAACTTCGGATATCCCAGAGTTCCGGTTTCACAAGTTTTGAAATAACCGTCCGGGCAGGTATCATCTTTTAAGATACAGCCGGTCATATCACCATTGAGTTTGTAGTTTGTTTCGCAGGCGCCAACCATGCAGACATTATCTCCGCAATTTGAATTTGCCGTATTTTTACAATCAGGACATTTGGAAACGGTTGTTGCATGAGCCGGTTTATTGATGCAGCTGGCCATATACCTTGAGCATGAGACCGCTCGGCAGTCTTTGTAGCAGGTTAAATCATCTTCATTGATTTTGGTACAAATTTGGTTTGCCGGAATATCGGAACGATAACCGATTGCAGAACAAGAGGCCGCTTTACAGCTGTTGCCTTTTCTTGTATAGCCGTTAGCACAGCTGATAAGCCTTTTATATCTGCGGTCAAACGGGCAGGAAGAACAAGAGCCGTGCGCCGGACAGCTTGTCAGCTCATAGCCGCTGCAATTATTGCCTTTGTTGGCAGAATTTGAAATACTGCTGCCTGACCATCCGTTTTCGCTGTCTTTAAGCTCAGGCAGAAAAGTTGCCTTAGCCACCTGAAAAGAACCAGGTGCAGGCTTTAGCTCTGCGATGTGTGGAAATGTGTGAGTATCTGATGAGATGGGTATATGTCCAATCTCTCCTGCATAGGAAGTTGTTGAAACAAATATAACAGAAACAGCCCACAAAAGAGCTTTTTTAAGACTAAACATAACACACCTCACTAAATAATTAGAACTAAAGCCTACACAATATTAATGATAAGCGTTTTTTTTTTTTTGCAACCAGAAAATGCAAA
>URWU01000130.1 GCA_900551585.1 uncultured Alphaproteobacteria bacterium
GCTCCGTCTCGTGGGCTCGGAGATGTGTATAAGAGACAGGAGCATGACGCCGACAGCCTGCGCCGCGATATTGAAAACAAGCTTTATGCTCAGAACCTGATTCCCGATTTGCGCGCCGATGTTTTGGAACTGGTTGAAAATCTGGATAAAATCATCAACCGTTTTGATGAAGTAGCTTATAAATTTTATATCGAACGCCCTGATTTTCCAGCCGAATATCATATGCGTATGACCGAACTCTGCGAACAGGTCAGCGACTGCGCCGAAAACATGGCAATTGCTTCACGCGCTTTTTTCCGCGATTTCAGCACGGTGCGGGATTATTCGCAAAAAGTATATTTCATCGAGCATGAAAGCGATATTACGTCCGGCCGCATGAAGGAAGCAATTTTTGATTCGGAAATGCCTCTGGCCAACAAACTGCAATTAAGCAGCCTTATCAGCGAGGTTGCCGATATCGCCGATATTGCCGAAGACTGTGTTGACGAACTGCTTATTTTCACGATTAAAAGGGATATTTAATGGATATCAGCTATTTCATATTCTTAAGCAGCGGCTTATTTTTAGGCTGGTCTTTGGGCGCCAATGACGCCGCCAATGTTTTCGGCACGGCCGTCGGAACCAAAATGGTCAGATTTAAAACTGCCGCCGTCATCGCCTCAGTCTTCATTATCATCGGTGCCGTCTTTGCCGGAGCCGGCGCCAGCCGCACTTTGGAAGAACTCGGCAGCGTCAATGCCCTGCCCGGAGCTTTCATGGTTGCCCTGTCTGCCGCCATTGCCGTATATATGATGGTCAACAGCTCCATCCCCGTTTCAACCACCCAGGCCATTGTCGGCAGCATTGTCGGCTGGAACTTTTACAGCGGCCATGAAACAGACATGAGCATTCTCGCCAAAATCGTCAGCACCTGGGTTATCTGCCCGCTGCTGGCTGCCGCCATTGCCACCCTGCTCTACTTATTGATTAAATGTATTCTCAAACGTTCCAAACTGCACCTCATCAGCCAGGACTTATATACAAGGCTGGGGTTGATTGCCGCCTGCGCTTTCGGCGCTTATGCCTTAGGCGCTAATAACATCGCCAATGTTATGGGCGTTTTTGTTGAATCGGCACCTTTCCACCCGATAACAGCCGGACGCTTAACGTTCAGCAGCACACAGATTTTGTTTTTTATCGGCGGTTTAGCCATCAGCAGCGGTGTCTTCACTTATTCGCACAAAATTATCAAAACCATCGGGAAAGGCGTTATGTCTATGTCACCGATGATTGCCTGGATTGTCGTTGTTTCTCAGTCTGTTGTCTTGTTTATTTTTGCTTCACAGGGGCTGCAGTCTCTTTTAGCGGCACATAATCTGCCGACCGTTCCGTTGGTTCCGGTTTCCAGTTCACAGGCTGTTGTCGGCGCCATTATCGGTATCGGCATCGCCAAAGGCGGCCGCGGCATTCACTGGTCCATTCTGTGCAAAATCGCCGTCGGCTGGGTAACAACCCCGCTGATTTCGGCATTAATCTGTTTTATTTCATTATTCTTTTTAGAAAATGTTTTCAATTTAGTCGTCTATCACTAAAATTATTTTATCATCAATGACCAAGAAAAAGGCGGTTTAATAACCGCCTTTTAATATGGATAACTTTGGAAGACTAAAATCCTAAATCAAGATTATTCCAGCCTTTTTTAGCCGGCTTCGGAGCTTCTTCTTTAGGCTTGTCTGCGGCCCAGCTGCGAATGGGCTTCGGCCTTTTGCTGACCAATTCGCGCTGTTCGGGCGTCTGCGGCACACCGACCGGCAACAGCTGGTTTAACAAAGCCGGAGAAATAAAATCAACGCGATTCTTATTCAATGTATTAATCAGCGTATCAATAATCTTAGCGGCCGGTTTGGCATTGAAAACCTTAACGCTGCCCGGATAATAAACGGTGAAAGAATAACAGGGAGAAGACAACAAAATATCAGTTGCGTCCACCCCTTTGATAAAGCGCAGAACAATTCTCGGACGGATAACACATTCTTCGCGCACATTGAACAACACGTTTTTGCTGTTCATAAATAAATCAGACAGGATAATATTTTTAATCTCATCTTTAATCACGCCGCAAAAACCGGTAATAGCCATTGAATCAATACTGTAACCGTCATAATCATCAGGACGGCTGGCAACCTCATAGCAAAAGATTTTCTCGGCATTATTGATATTATCCCAGGCAACGGGGCCGATAGCGGACAGGATTTCCGGCAGAACTTCTTTTCTCTGCGATTCTCTTTGGGTCTGCGTCGTTGTCTCATCATGACGGCGCCAGGCATTTTCATTTTGTTGGAAAGAAGTAACGCCCTCATTGGCAAAAATATCATCATCAGCCCGAACCGGTGAGGTACACAGACTAAAAAACAATCCCAGCAGCAACAGTTTTTGGTAATTCATAGCCAATACTCCTAATTTCCACATCATAATATAATTGATTATTTTACATTACCAATAAAAAATTCAATTATGCTGAAAATATTATAATAAATAAGTATGTTTATTTTGGCCACAAAAAAATCCCCTCCGGAGAGGGGATTGAAAGTTGACTTACCAAACACCGTTATATTTCAGTTTGGGGTCATTGAGATTTTCTTTATACAGACTGTTAAGATAACCTTTGTTTCTGTCGCGAATATTATCCATTGTCTGCTTATGCGCCATATATTGGTCAACATGCTCTTCGCTGAAAGAAGTTCTGTCAAAGTAGCAGTAAACGGTGGCAATTGCCGACAGCTCTTCTTTGTAAACCGGGAACAAGTTCCAGAAGATGGTGTTGTCTGTAACACCTGTCGTGCTGATACCGATATCTTTGGCATAATCCAGATAGTCCATCGCCGGATAAATAAAGCCCATAATACCATGCCAGCCTTTGAATTTTGTTTTTGCATCATCGGCATAATGAGCCTTAATGGTCGTATTCAACCAAGTGCTGACCTGGAAAGTATAAGGCGCATTGTACACATCAGCCCAATACGGCGGAGGCGTAGACGAGACCAGGCTGCCGTCTAATTTGATGTTATTATTGCCGCCGTTATCATAAACATGGACGATGGTATCGCCGGTTCTGGAATAACCGGAGCTGTTGCCCACTTCCACCTTATCACCGCGCGGATCTTTACGGGTTCCGAGCAGACGATAATTTTCTAATGAATCACCGGATTTTTTAACACCGATAATACCGCCGGTATTGCCGGAACTGTCATTTTTAACCGAAACCGGAACACCTGCCTGAGCCATTGCAAAGCGGATAGGCGTAATGGTTGCAACCTTCATATAACCCGGAGGGCAGTTCGGCGTCGGAATAAAACCGAGCCACGGAGAAGTATCGCATTTGGTATTACCGCAATCCTCTAAACCGGATAACACCATTCCATTCATGGTCGGAGACTTATAGGAACCGCCTGCACCGGTCGGCGCCCAGTTTCCGTCACCGCTTTTGACATAATAGGTATTATCCATAACGTAGATACCCTTATTGATAAAGTCAGGCAGAATATCACTCAAACGAGCACCACCACGGGTCGCAAGCTTAATATCATTCATCATTGACGTATAAGCGGGATTAACATCATAGTAGTAATTACTCGTTTCGCCGCCCAAATAGTTCGTCTCATCATAAGCACTGGTAACATTACTGACAAAACGATCCGCTTTAACATAACCTGTTGCCAGACTATCAGTTTTCGTCGTATCAGCATTCCGTTCCATTTCAATAACGCCCTTACGAACATAAATGGAAGCAGTTTCAGTGGTCGGTTTGCTTGTTGCTGTTGGAGCAATCATCAAGACATCGTCTACACGGACGTCACTGTCATGGAAACTGACTCTGTCTCGGGCAGAAGCCGCGTTTCTTTCCACAACCATATTATCTTTATTCGTATTAACGCCTAAGCGAATCTGCTTTGTTCCGTTGCTGCCGAATAAATTCGTCTTGTTAAACACGCCAATCATCGCATTATCGCCGGTACTGTTACCGACAAGCGCGCCATATTGGCCGATACGGCCGCCCTGAGTGATAATACCATGGCCGTAATTGGCATCGATTTCACCGATTTTTGTATTATAGCCGGTCGAATTGGGACGATCGACAGACAGCTCGCCTTCATGAGTAGAATAAGTGCTTCCGACAACCAGATTATGCGTTTTCCAGCCATAAGTGGAACGATAAGGATTATAAGTCGCACCGATTTTAATTGAGTCTGTTTCCGTATTGCCGACCTCTAAATTGTAACCGGGGAAATTTCCTTGTGACGCTTCATATCCAGCCTTAAACATCGACGGAGTCAGCACCATATTATATCCGGAAGAAGAAGTATTATAAGCGCCGTACACATCTTTATTGGCTGTCAAAACACCGCTATTATCAACATTCACGCCATAATTATAAGAGTTTATCGGCGCTGCCAGTTTTGCGATATTAACGCCTGTTTCCAAGCTTGCTGCACCGCTTTCGACGTTGAAGTTATAATCCTTGTAATAACTGGGCGCGCCGGCTGCTTTACGAGCTGCTTTGAAAGTGCTCTCAACGCTGGCCGCGGAAGTACTGACATTCAGGTTATATGTATCGCCGGACATTTTCGTTCCGTGAATCTGGCCGTCAATCGTCGTATTGGCATTCGGGTCAATTTTAAATTGTGTATTCATAAAAGAAACCAGCTGCTCATTGGCGTTCATAACCGTCGCATTATTATTTCCGGTCAATGACAAGAACGGCCAGTTGTTATAAATTCCGGCCTCCAGCTTGCCGCTCAAAGCTTTCATCGAACCATCTGTACCATTAACATAAAACTGGGCATCATCAGGCGTGTGGTTTGTACCGACATATAATTGCTGTTTATGCTGCATATAACCGGCTTCGGCAATAAAATTCTCACCGGCAGCTTTAAGGGTCGAGTCAATCAAACCCTGGCCGTCAACATGCAACACCGCATTATCAGAACCTGTGGCCGCTTTAATATTAATTGTATTATTGTTTGAGTCCCCAGCAGCAATAAGATTAGTAAGTTGGTCAATATTTTGTCCGCCCATATGG
>URWU01000131.1 GCA_900551585.1 uncultured Alphaproteobacteria bacterium
GACCAATGCACCGAAAGCACTCTCAGCCGGACAAACCCAGCCGCAAATCGACACGGCATAAACCGAACCGAAAATCAACAACGGGATTGTCAAAATATCCGGCAGCAGATACATACGATAGTCAATTTCCGTCAACAGCAAAAGCGACCAGATAAAATACAAATACCAGCCGAGATAAGTAACGCCAAACTGCACATAAGCGCCGTAACTGACCACGGCACAGAACAGTCCCCACATCAGCGAACGCCACAAAAACTGTTTTTTGACCTTTACATAGCGCGGATTTTTGCGCCTTTTCGCCGAAAGCCCCTTGCCCGGACGACAAATTTGATACAGAGCATAAGCAAAAGTCGCGGGCATAAATTTTTCAAAGCGCCGCGCCAGATAAGGAATCAGGCAACCGAAAACAAAACCGTAAAGCGCAAACTGCATGGGCTTCTCCTCTCTATGATAATATGCCCAGTCTAGAATTAAAATGATAAGATTTAATTAAAATCGCCTGTTGCCAATTAAGTTAAAACAAGCTATTCTGACAGCAACTAACTAACACTATTAAATTATGAAAAAAATTATTAAAATTAAAAGAGCAGTCTCAAGAACTTGTTTTTTTATCACTCTTTTGTGTTATTTGGGCATTTCGGTCATATCTTGTTTTCCGCATTCGCCCGACTTGTTTCTAACTTGTCTGATAATCGGAACGGCCAGTGCTTTAATCATGAACATCTCAGGCGGAATTGAAACGGAAGCTTTCAATCGAAAATGCGATAAAGGCTGCCGGATTGTTCTTAAACTGTGTTTTGTTGCCGCGGTGATTTTGTATGTCATTTACCTTTTCACCGAGTTGGAAATAATTTGCCGCATTGCCAACATCTGTCTGTTTTGGCTGATTTTGTCGGCAACGTTAGTCTGGCTGGAAAAACAACGTTTGAAACATAAAAACAGTAAACATGAAAAAGTATTTTAAACTCTCTTTAATCTTGTGGATCGTTTGCGCCGCAGCCATTTTGGTGACCGGCCTTTATTTAGGCAAAGACATCATTTTTGCCGTCGGCGGTATCAGCTTAATCATTAATATTTTAGTCTGGGTCGGCGCCAAAGAAAAAGACTTGCTGCCTACTTAGCATTAATATTGCTGAAACAACAAAAAAACACTCCCAAGCTTCTCAGCAGGAGTGTTTTTTATGTAAAATTAAAAAGATAAGAGGGCTTATATCGCTTTCAATATATACTCAGATAACTTCTCCGAATAAAAAGACGGATCCGAGATTGCTTCTCCTTCGGCAATTTTGGCTTGGTCAAGAAGAATTTTCGCCACCTCTTCAACTTTCGGCATATCAGTATTTTCACCGACCATTTCCGAGAGTTTGATAATCAGCGGATGATAAGGATTCAGCTCCAAAATGCGCGTGCTTGCAAAAGCCGTCTGCTGCTGATGGTTGCGCATCAAACGCTCCAAATGGATTGACATCTGGCCGTTTTCAACCGTCAGGCTGACCGGAGACTTGGTCAGCTTATCGGTCGTTGTTACTTTGCCAACTTCATTTTTGAACATTTCCGTCAGCTTATCAATCAGTTTTTGCATATCGCCGTCTTCGGCCTTTTTCTCTTTACGCTCAAGTTTCCAATCAATATCAGCCTGATTAATATGTTTAATCGTATAACCTTTATAATTCGGCAGAGTCTGGGTCCAGAATTCATCAATCGGGTCAGTCAGCAGCAAAACTTCGATTCCCTGAGCCTTAAATGCCTCCAGCTGCGGATTATTCATCAGCACGTTGACGTCATCGCCGGTAATATAATAGATAAACTTCTTCTCGCCTTTGACGCGTGAGATATAATCATCAAGCGAGGTATATTTCTCAATATCATGAGTCGAGTGGAAACGCGACAGACCGGCAATTTCCTCACGATTCGCAAAATCTTCGTAAATACCCTCTTTGAAAGCAATGCCGAAGTCTTTCCAGAAAATCATGTAATCATCATAATTCTCCGAACGTTTTTTCAACTCTTTCAACAAACGGGCAACCGTTCCGTGGCGGATTTTTTCAATCAGCAGATTATGCTGCAACATCTCGCGCGAAATATTGAGCTGCAAATCAGAAGAATCAATCACGCCTTTGACAAAGCGCAGATAACTCGGCAACAGTTCTTCAACCTTATCGGAAATAAACACCTTGTTGACATAGAGTTTCAAACCGTTTTTGCGGTCGGGCTGGAACAAGTCATAGGGCGCCTGTTTCGGAATATAAAGCAAGCCGGTATATTCAATACTGCCCTCGGCTTTGAAATGCAGCGTCATCCACGGGTCATCAAAATTTTTGGAAATATGGTGATAAAATTCCTTATATTGCTCTTCGGTAATTTCGCTCTTATGGCGCGACCACAAAGCCGAACCGGTATTAACCGTTTCTTCGCCGGCTTCGCCCAGACACAAAACAATCGGATAGTCAATATGGTCGGAATAAGTCCGGATAATATGACGCAGATAAATCGTATCGGTAAAGTTTTTATCATCTTCTTTAAGAAAGAGTTTAATTTCGGTGCCGTTTGTCTTCTTTTCGGCCTCACGGATTTCAAAACCGCCGATTCCGTTTGATGTCCAGAACCAGGCTTTGTCTTCGCCGGCCTTTTTCGTCAGAATTTCCACCTTATCGGCGACCATAAAAGCCGAGTAAAAACCGACGCCGAACTGGCCGATAAGGTCAACACAGGAGCCGTTGTCTTTGGCGTTATTCACAAAATCAGCCGTTCCCGACTTGGCAATCGTTCCGAGATGATTGATTAAGTCATCGCGGTTCATGCCGATACCGTTATCGGCAATTTTCAGAGTATTGGTTTTGGAATCCGGAGTAATCCAAATTTTAAATTCGCCGGATTCTCTGGCTATATCGGGATTGGTCAAAACCAGATATTTTAATTTATCACAGGCATCGCTGGCATTTGAGATAAGCTCGCGCAGAAAAATATATTTTTCGGAATAAAGCGAATTAACGACAATATCCAATAACTTGCTGACTTCAGCTTGAAAATTCATTTTCTCAGACATCTTAAAACTCCAAAAATTAGGCTTGTTTATTCCTATATATGGGTAGCGCGGCGGCGTTTCGCAACATCTGATAACAAAATACTTGATTTTAATTCTAATCTCTGTAAATTATGGGCTGATATTAATGTAATTACATGGAGTTTTTTAATATGGTATCTGTAGTTAATGATTCTTGCATTAAATGCAAATCTTGCGCTGATGTCTGCCCGGTAGACGCTTTCCACGAAGGCGAGACCATGCTGGTTGTTGATCCTGATACTTGCATTGACTGCGGTGTCTGCATTTCTGAATGCCCGCAGGAAGCTATCAGCAACTCTGATGACGCTGATCCGAAATGGATTGAATTCAACGCTGAAAAATCTAAAGAATGGCCGAATGCTAACGACTAATTTTTAGTGGTATTGAGTTTTTAAGAGCCCTGTTATTTGACAGGGCTTTTATTTTATCCGCCTGTTGCTTATTCCTTATCCCGAAAAACCTTCTTTCAAAGAGGTTTTTTCTTTTGCCCCTTGCAGAATCAACATTTATAGATTAATAAATAGAGGTTAAGTTTAATTTTTTGGATTTTTGAACCATGATAACAAAAGCAGACAACACCTTTTACGATGTTGTAGGAATAGGCAACGCCATTGTAGACGTTTTGGCCAAAGTCGGCGAAGGCTTTTTAAGCGAGCGCAGTTTGAAAAAAGGCGGCATGACTCTTGTCGAAGCCGTTGAAGCCGGCAAAATCTATCAGGATTTGATTCCCGAACGCGAAGTTTCCGGCGGCTCGGCAGCCAACACTGTTGCAGCTCTGGCTTCTCTCGGCGGAACCCCGGCCTTTATCGGCAAAATTCACGATGATGAACTCGGTCAGGTTTTCAAACGCGACATCGGCGCCGCCGGCGTTGATTTTGACACCCCGGCCTTAAACGAAGGCCCGGTCACCGGCCGCAGCATTGTTTTGGTCACCCCGGACGCCGAACGCACCATGTTCACCTATCTCGGCGCTTCCCGCAAACTTTCAACCGCCGATATTGACGAAAACATTATCCGCGCCACCAAAATTGTTTATCTCGAGGGTTATCTCTGGGATCAGTACAGTGCGCAGAAAGCCATGGTCAAAGCCTGCAAACTGGCTAAAAAACACAATCGCAAAGTTGCTTTCAGCTTGTCTGACTGCTCCTGCGTTGACCGTCACCGCGGCGAATTTATCCGTCTGATTAAAAAATATGTCGACATCCTTTTCTGCAACGAAGAAGAAATCAAAGACTTATTTCAGGAACCGGATTTTTATAAAACGCTGGATATGATTAAACCCGATGTCGAAATTGCCGCCATCACTCGCAATGCCAAAGGTTCCGTTGTTATCAACGGCCGTACCAAAACCTTTGTCGAAGCAGAAAAAGTCACCGATGTTGTCGATTCAACCGGTGCCGGCGATTTATATGCCGCCGGATTTTTATACGGCATTACTCAGGGACGCTCTCTCGGTACCTGTGCCGTCATCGGCAGTATTGCCGCTTCGGAAATCATCTCGCACTACGGTGCCAGACCCGAAGTTTCGCTGCGCGGATTTGTTCGCAAAAAACTCACCGAATACGGTATCAGAGTTTAAGCCGTCAATGATTGCACACAACAAAAAAGCCGATCTTCTTTTTCAAGAAGATTCGGCTTTTTTTGCAGCGCTTTTACCTATTCCGAAATTGTCGGCAGCCAGCAGACAAACCCATTCGATACAAGCCGGCATTAAAAGACAAAGCGGAACAGCATAGAAATAACCTTCGAAACTGTTAAACCAGTCTGGATTTATGGCCGCTAAACCCGCACTGGAAACTGCAACGAACAAATAAGCCAGAATACGCAGAGCATTCCATGTTAAAGGCTTATCCAAATACCGGTTACGGAATAAGTTGATTATCAAAACAACTGTACCCGGAACTAAGGCGGTTAAGAAAATCTGTGCTAACATAACATCTGTCTCTTATACACATCTCCGAGCCCACGAGACGGAGCTACATCTCG
>URWU01000132.1 GCA_900551585.1 uncultured Alphaproteobacteria bacterium
TCGTGGGCTCGGAGATGTGTATAAGAGACAGATTTATATGCCGCCGGTTTTATCCTGTTTCGTTTATTTGACATCACAAAGCCCTCTCTTATCGGCTGGGCTGACAAAAAAGTTTCAGGCGGTTTGGGAATTATGCTGGATGATATTTTTGCCGGGCTGTTTGCCGGGTTAATTGTCTGGGGAATCCGGTTTTATTGTTTTTAAGAAAAATCCGCTTATTTGGCTGAAGCAGCGTCTTCGTCACTGTCAAGAATCACAAATTCATCGGGGCTGACCAAGTTTAAGACAACGCGGGCGCGTTCATCAAGCAAATCTAAATCAAGACTCGAAGAAGAAAGCAGTTTGACCTTCTCTTCGAGTTTGATTTTTTGTTGGTGGTAATTATCGGCAATTTTTTCTGCCGTGGAAATTTCGCTGCGGAGATACAACAGTTTCAACAAACCGCGTTCGCCGCTGATACCGTGGAACAGGAAATATAACGACAACAGGGTGCAGAAAATGAGAATCCCCGAATTTTTTACCTTATTCTGCAGCTCTAAAAATATGCCCATTGCTTGTTCCTATTTTATTTTTCTTTTTGCGACTCTGCACCGTCTTCTGCGGTGCTACTCCCAAGTTTGAGCATATTTAAGTTAAGAATTAGTTACGCCGCAAAGAGAATCTTTTAATAGGCGACGCAATCATTGCCGCGCCATTTCCAGCCGCTGATCAATCCGTTTTTAATCAGGAAAGACGTCTGGCAGAATTCTTCAACCTGATAGCCGAAAGTCTCGCCGTAAGGGCCGAAATTGTAATCATTCAGGAACGGGCCGTAAACCACATCCTCGCTCGGCTCAAACCCCTGGTTGTAAATATAAAACTCCGAAGGGACATAAACATTATTGGCCTTGGTATAGGTATAGACTTCATCACCGTTATCAAGAATTTTACGGGCGCTCGGACGTCCCCAGGCCTCAACCAAGGTTGACGCTTTTTCACCGACCATTGCCGCCAGTTTGTTATCATATTTTGCCGGTGTCGCACAAGCAAACAAAAAGATTAAAACCAGAATATATAATGCCACATTTTTTACCATTATCGTTTCCCCCTTTTATTTTGGAACATAATAAGGAGGTAAGCGATGAATTTGTTTTTTCAATTTAATCTATCGGTTTAGAAGCCGTGAAACAGGTACCAGAGCTTGAATTTGTATCTCAGAGACAAATCCCGGTAAGAAATAATCTTTTCCTGATAAAGTGCCTTAAGCTGATTGCGGACATATGCCAGAACCTGCGGATTTTTCTTTAATTTTAACAGCGTTTTCAAAATTGAGACAAAGAAGCGGCGGTGAAATTGTTCAAACAACGGGTGCGTCTGAAAATTCTCGTGCAAATGCCGCAAAATATAAATATAGCTTTCGCAATTTTTCATTTTGATTTCGCGGTTGCCGGACAAAGAAGTGCCGCGCTGCAAATAGTAGTAAAGAGGCTGGTCGATAATCTTGCCTCTTTTCACCTGCTGCAAAAAAGAACAGGTAAAAGGCAAGTCCTCATAAATCAGGCCGGGAATGAAACGCAGCTCACCCAGAGAATCTTTGCGATATAATTTGCTCCAGACATTAACGGACAAGCGTCTTTTATCATTGCAGAACTCGGGCAGCGGTTCTTTGACCTCTGAGGTTGCATAGCGGTCATAATGCGGAAAATCAGCCGCCGGGCCATATACTTTTTTAAAGCCGCAGCTCACAAAATCATAATCGCCGCTGCTGATTTCACGATAAAAAATTTCCATCATCTGCGGGTGGATATAATCATCAGAATCCAAGAAATAGATATATTCGCCGGCAGCGTTCTCAATGCCGGTATTGCGGGCGGCAGACAGTCCGCCGTTCTTTTGGGTTATGACTTTGATACGGGAATCTCGGGCGGCGTAATCCTCAAGAATGGCCGCAGAATTATCGGGACTGCCGTCATTAACGCAAATCACTTCAAAATCAGCAAAGCTCTGAGCAATAATACTATCCAGACAGGTTTTTAAGAAATCTTCAACGTTATAGACCGGAACAATAATGCTGATTTTTGGATTTGCCATTAACAATAGCCCCCTTTGAACAAAAAGCGAAATTTATCATCAGACTTGTCTTTGGGTGCTAAAGCAATCTTGCGCGGATTTTGGTTAAGATAGGCCGCCCACCAAGAGAAAGTGCTGTTCGCCGTGATATTATGGCGGCAATTTTTCATCAATTCCAAATCACAAAATCCGGTTTTGCCGTCGTTGATGTCGACAAAGGTGTGCGGATTGTCAAGTTTTAAGTTGTCCCTTACCCAGGCAACATCATCTGAGAAAATGTAAAAATGGGCGTCTTCAACTTTAGAATTGATATAATTGATTGCCTGATAATAATAGTCCAGATTGCAGGTCAGACCTAATTTAACATAATCTCCGCGGCGGATGTGAACCGACACCGAATTTGTATTGATAATCTCTTGCAGCATGGCGTTATTCGCTTCAGACATTTCATCTTTCAAGGAAAAGGCCTGAAGCAGCTCACGACGGTAATTGTCAAAGTAACAGTTATTGGCAAAAACGCCAGCAAAATATGCATCATCTTTAACAGATAAAAATTCTTCATAATAACTGAAAGCACAATTTTCTTTTATAACCCGTCCGCTACGGCCGGTCAGAAATTTAGGCAAGAACCGCGCAAGTCCCTTATTGGCGCATTTTTCAATCTGCCGGCGGGAAGCAAGCGGCACATCGGCGTTGAAAACTTTCAGTTCATAATTGCGTTTGGTGGCGCGGGCTTTGGTGCTTTTATTGATTTCTTCAAACCAGAAAGAATCATACAAAACCTAATGACCGGCATGAGACAAAGCTACGCCGAAAGCATATTGAAACATTTGATTGCCCAAGCCGCCCGATAATTTTACAATTTTCATTTTCACAACTTCCCTGTAAATATTTTTTTACAGGATAATCGCAAAGGGTTTTGCTGTCAATTAATGATAGCGGGAGCGTGGACAAAGCTTGGGTTTATTTTAGAAAAGCTTTCTGCCAGACTTTTTTCATCAAGGTCGAAAAAGGATAATCCTCAATGGCAGACGGTGCTATAAACATTCCCTCTGACGGGACTTTTTCCGCCTGTGATTTATAAACCTGCAGCGTCAACTTAAAATGAGTAAAGACATGCGAAACCTGAACGCCGGTATCCGTCATTGCCAAAGCGGAAAGCAGGTTGTCATCATCGCTCCAAGGGAATTCATATAACCCCGACAGGAGGCCTTTTTCGGTACGCTTGCGGATAAAAATTTCGCCTTTACGATTATAAATCAGCACAACGCGGCCTTGTTTGTTTTTCTTCGGCAATTTGCCGCGCTGCGGGATTTGTTCCAAATCAGGGCAGTTTTTTGACAGGCAGAATTCCTGCCAAGGGCAAAGCAGGCACTGCGGTTTTTTCGGCGTGCAAATCATCGCGCCCAAGTCCATAATCGCCGAAGCATAGTCTGCCGGACAATCTTTATCGGTCAGCGCAACAGCTTTTTGGCGAATCGTCTCGCTGATTTCTACCAGCGGGTCGGTCAGATGATATAAGCGGCTGATAACCCGCATGACATTGCCGTCAATAACCGTTTCAGGCTGATTGAACGCCAGTGCCATAAAACTGGCCACGGTATAAGCGCCAATCCCTTTCAGCTTCAAAATATCTTCTCTTTTCCGCGGAAAAACGCCGTCAAATTCATCAACTATCATTTTTGCCGAAGCATGAAGCGAGCGGGCGCGGGTATAATAGCCCAGCCCCTGCCAATAAAGATAAACTTCTTCTTCGGTTGCGGCGGCCAAATCCCCAACGGTGGGAAAGCGCTCCATAAACCTGTGAAAATATGGGATTACGGTTTTGACGGTGGTTTGCTGCAACATAAATTCAGAAACCAGAATGACATACGGGTCCGGGTGGGCTCCGCCTTTAACCCGCCAGGGAAGCTCCCGACCATGCCGGCCATACCACTCAAGCAATAATTTTGATAAATTTAAATTTGACATGAGAGAAGTATAATGCTTAAAAATTAAAAGTCTATGCCGCATCGGAATTAGTTGATTTATTTTTGAGAATTTGATTTGAATCATTTAAAGGGATTGTTTTATGAAATTTTCTGTGACTTTGTTTTTCTTGCTTTTTCTCTGCGGCTGCCAGAAATCACCGCAGATTGAAGAAGTCGATTTATCACAATATTTTGGCGGAATAAACGGCACCGCGGTTTTTTATCATCCGGCAAAACAGATGTATAAAATTTATAATCCGGCCCTCAGCACTAAACAGACTTCGCCGTGCTCGACTTTTAAGATTATGTCTGCTTATCTGGCTTTGTCAGAAAAGCTTATCAGCGTTGAAAATTCGCAAAGAGACTGGAATAAAACACCTTACTGGAATCCGCAATGGCACAAGAATATGGAAATTGCCGAAGCTTTTCAGACATCCTGCGTTTGGTATTTCCGCCGCCTGATTGATGAAGCCGGACAGACAAAAATCCAAGCCCTTTTAAATCGTTATAATTACGGAAACAAAGATATTTCCGACTGGACAGGCAGCCTGAACAACAATGAAAAGAATCCTGATTTGAACGGTTTTTGGATTGAGTCTTCTCTGAAAATTTCTCCGCTTGAGCAGACACAGGTTTTGGCCGGAATTTTTGAAGAAAGCGGGAATCAAACCGCGGCTGATTTGGCAAAGATTATGCAGGTCAGCAATACACCGGTTAAAATTTACGGCAAAACCGGAATGGGCGTAAAAAACGACCGGATTGCCGATGCTTGGTTTGTCGGTTTTTATGAGCAAGACGGCCAAAGAATATATTTTGCCCTGCGCCTGGACGATAAAGAAAATAACCAAGTCAGCGATTATCGCCATAAAGCCAGCCGGATTGCCAAACAAACAGCCATTACAATTATCAAC
>URWU01000133.1 GCA_900551585.1 uncultured Alphaproteobacteria bacterium
AATGACGGGTGACAAAGTGTTAAAACAAAACCACCTTTGGCTTATCCAAAGGTGGCGGAGCTTCAAACTGCTGAAATACAGTCATGGTTATTCGTCATGCAAGCATGCTTATTTCCCAATACTCCACCAAATGTGGATTATTTATTTCAGAGATGTTTGAAGACACCACAGCTCACGGAGGAACTGCGAGACTCATTCTAGAGAACAAAACTTAATTTGCAATTAATTTTTACCGTCACGCGCGCAGCAACGATATACGGGAGATGTCATCCTGAGCTTTATTGATCGCTCCGCAGAACAACAGCATTTGTCTGTTGAGGTCAATAGTCGCGTGAGGATTCAGAAGAATAAGGCTATGTTGTTTGACTGGATTTTTCGGCAAAGCCTCAAAATGACATGTGTGGCTGGGTGACACAATAAAGCTGAGCCCCTTCGACTTCGCTTAGGGTGACAAAAGCGCGATAAACAGATAATCTTGCCACTAAAGTGAACTCTGCCTATTTTATAGGAGTTTACGGGAATTCAGGGCGAGCTGGATTGTGCCCTCGTCCATATAATCGAGTTCGGCACCCATTGGGATACCCTGCGCCAGGGTGGTTATTTTGGCGCCTGAGTCCTTGAGTCTGGAAACCAGGTAGTGGGAAGTGATTTGACCGTCGACAGTGGCTGGCAGGGCTAAAATCACCTCATTAATGCCGTCTTTGGCGATTCTATCAACCAAGGCCTCAATATTCAGGTCTTCGGGGGCGATTCCGTCGAGTGCGGAAAGCACGCCGCCCAAAACATGATAACGGCCTTTGAAAAAAGAAACGCGTTCCATCGCCCACAAATCGGCCACATCCTGCACCACGCAAAGAGTTTGCGGCTCGCGCACTTGCGAGGCGCAGATAGAGCAGGGCGATGTTGTGTCAAAATTGCCGCAGATTTCACAGGTTTTGATATTTTCAGCCACATGCTGCATGGAATCAATCAGCGGCAGGAGCAGAGATTCTTTCTTTTTGAGCAGCTGCAACACAATCCGCCGCGCCGAGCGCGTACCGAGAGACGGCAGTTTGGCAACGAGCTTAATTAATTTTTCAATATCCTGTCCGGCCATGAATATTTTCCTGCGGCATAAAACAATTAAAAGGGAAGTTTCAGACCGGGAATGTTCAATCCGCCTGTTGCGCTGGAAATCGCATTATTAAGGCTGGCATCGACTTTGGTTTTGGCGTCATTATAAGCAGCCATAATCAAATCTTCGAGAATATCAACTTCATCGGCATTGATTAAAGATTTATCGAGGGCAATTTTCTTCATTTCAAATTTGCCGTTCAGGGTCACGGTAACCATACCGCCGCCGCTGGTGCCGGAAACCTCTTCCTGAGCGGCTTTTTCCTGAGCTTCTTCCATCTTTTTTTGCATCATCTGCGCTTGTTTCATAATTCCCTGAATATTCATCATGATTTATAATTCCTCATCAAAAAAGGTTTCGTTTTCCTCGGAAGACGCGCTGCCTTCTTCGGCTTCAAGTTGTTTGAGCCGGGTCAGGGTTTCGATTTTCGAGCCCTTAAACTCGGCGAGAATGGCTTTGACCAGCGGATATTCGGAAATGCTCCGCTTGTTTTCTTCTTCTTCGGCGTGCTCTTTGGCAGCCAAAGTCTGCCCCATCTGTCCGCGGATTGTTTCCAGCTTCCAGTTTTTGCCGGTGGCAGCTAAAAGTTCTTTATGCAGGTTCAGCATAAAATCATTTGAGACCTTGTCCGAAATCGTCACTTTCATAAAACCGTCGCCGAATTCGGAAATGGCGATATCATTTTTAATGGCATAAGAAAGCAGCATTTTTTTGTTGGCTTCAAAATAGGCAGCCATTTCTTCCGGACTGTTAAAAGTAACATATCCCTGCGGTGTCTGAGCCTGTTCATTGGCTTGTTCGGCCATGGCGGCGGCGTGGCTCAAAATTGCGGAAGAGGGGGCGTTTGCCTGATTCTGCGGAACGGAAAGCCCTAAATTAGAGTTTTTTTTTACGTCGTTCAAAATTTCGAAAGGCGTTGGCAGGGAAGCGGAATAGGCAATGCGGATGAGAATCATCTCCAGAGCGTCGATTTGAACCGGCGCAATAGCCAGCTCGCTGATTCCCTTGATTAACATCTGCCAGATTTTTGATAAAACGGCAATCGAAATATTGCCGGACAAACGTTTGCAAAGCTCTTTTTCGCTCTCGGCCAGATTATCGTCCTCAACCGAAGACGGCACGATTTTAGCTTTGGCAACCATATGCGTAATATTGACCAAATCTTGCAATAAGGTGGTAGGATTGGCACCGTTTTTATACTGCTCTTTGATATTGCCCAAAACCTCGTCGACTTTGCCGTTAACAAGAGATTCAAACAATTCGAAAGTCTGGTTGCGGTCGGCCAGGCCAATCATATTTTTAACAATATCGGTTTTAACAATGCCCGAACTCAGCGAAATCGCCTGATCAAGCAGGGACAAACCGTCGCGGCAGGAGCCGTCGGCCGCTTTGGCAATAATCTGCAAAGCTTCGTCTTCAGCCTGCAGGCCTTCTTTGGCGATGATGTTTTTGAAATGATTAAACAACGTGTCAATCGTCAGACGCTGCAAATCAAAACGCTGGCAGCGGGACAGAACCGTTACCGGAACTTTGCGGATTTCGGTCGTTGCAAAAATAAACTTAACATGCGACGGCGGCTCTTCCAAAGTCTTTAACAAGGCGTTGAAAGCATTTTTGGAAAGCATGTGGACTTCGTCGATGATATAGACTTTATAACGGGCATTTGTCGGCTTATAACGCACGCCGTCAAGAATCTCGCGGATATCGTCAACACCGGTGCGTGACGCCGCATCGAGCTCCAAAACGTCAATATGCCGGCCTTCGGAGATGGCTTTGCAGTTATCGCAAAGCCCGCAGGGTTTGATTGTCGGGCCGCTGACACCGTCTTTGCCGGTGCAGTTCAGAGCTTTGGCAATAATACGCGCTGTCGTCGTTTTGCCGACGCCGCGGATACCTGTAAGAATATAAGCATGGTGCAGACGGTTGTTTTTGATGGCGTTTGTCAGGGTTTGTACCAACGCGTCCTGCCCCAGCAAATCATCAAAATTTTGCGGGCGGTATTTGCGGGCTAAAACCACATATTGATTATCTTTATTTTCTTCGGCCATTTCTCACGACTTCTGCTAAAAAACTGGTGGAGGGCAAATAGCCTTGATAAAAATCGTTATGGCTGCTTCCTTCCGGACCTGACCAGATTGGCGACCAATCAACCCAAAGCCCTCCGTGGGATAATATCGCTGAAAATGCCGGACATTTCAAGCGATATTTATTCTTTATGAAATTTAATTTTAATTTTCCGGAACAACGATATTCATTTTTTCCAGACTTTTACGAATGCTCATGCGCTCATCTTCGCCGGAAAGGTACGAATTCGGCTGGTTTTCAAAGGACAGCGGCTGACCGTAAATCAGCGATTGGGCAACGGTCGTATCTTTGCCGAAAATAAGCGGTGCGTGATATTCGCTGTCAATGACAATATCATCGAGCTTCGAGCCGTAATCGTTTTCGGAGAAACGTTTCGGCGCTTCGTCAATCACGCTGTCGCCGGTCTTGCGGACTTCGATAATATCCATGCTGTGCTGGTTATAGCCGTTTTCAAACAGGCGGAACATGCCGTTGATTCCGACATAACCGTCCGGATTGGTAATCACCGCTGTCAAATCGCTGCCGCTTTGGTGGGCGAGCGCGTTTGACAAAGCCACGGCGTCATAGGCCAGAGAATAAAGCGCCTGCGGCTTTTCGCCGAAGACAAAGGCATATTTATTGGCAAAATAGTTAGTATGGTTGCGCGACATAGCCGGATACCAGCTGCCGAGAATGGTTGTTTCATTGTTGAGCTTGCTGCTCTCCCAGATAGATGTGCCGAGGAACTTAACATCGGGAGCAAAAACGTCATAATAACCGAACATCGAAATAGCCGATTTGAGTTTTGCGCCGGTTTCGGGAATCAAAACCATGTCAAAATCGACTTCGCCGAGCGTGTCGTGAGTTGAAACGCGCTTCAAAGCTTTTTTGGCGCTTTCGTCGCCCTGGTCGGCTTTGGCTGCCAGAGATTTCTTCATGCGTTCCATACGGCCGCTGCGGGTATTATAATCGGTCATTTGTTTGAGAATATTGGAAAAATCGGTCGTGTTCGGCTGATAAAAAGCAATGCGGGTCACGCGGATGTTATTTTGCTGTGCCGATTTAATAGCGGCTCTGGCAACGGCAATACCGGTGGCATTGTCAGGCAGCAGCAACGCCAGACGCGAGCGGCCTTTGTTGGCGGCAAAAGTCACTATGCGGTTGACCTGTTCATCAACCAGCAGGCCGAGAGTATAAACATTCGGCTGCAAAACTTCTTCCGAGGTTGAAAAAGCAATCACCGGCACGCGGCGCGATGTCGTTTCATCGGAAATAGCTCTCACTTCCGAGCTTTTCAACGGCCCGATAACAACCTGCGCGCTTTGGTTCAGGGCATTGGTAATGGCGGTACGCGCGCCTTCTGGCGTGCTTTTGGTGTCATAATACTGCAAAATCAGATTCGGATTTTTAGCGTCTTCCAAAGCCAGCATGGTAGCATTTTTCAAACCCTGTCCGTAGCGGGCGGCATCACCGCTCAAAGGCAGCAGAACCCCGACGCGGAAATTGGCGCTGTTTCCGAAATTGATTTCCGAAATATCGGTTGACGAAGCGTCGGCACCGCTGTTTGTGGAGACCGAAGTTGTGGAGCAGCCGAACAGCCCCAAAGCCATAACCAGAAGAGAAAGTTTTTTAAACACTTGCTTTTTATCCCAAAATATTCCTGTCTCTTATACACATCTGACGCTGCCG